>SCTJ01000091.1 GCA_004297805.1 Patescibacteria group bacterium
CGCCAAATCGTAAGTCGGCAAATTGCTGCCTAAGGGAGTCAAGGATGAAGTCATCAAACTTCTCTATAACATTAATGTACTTCCTCATACTAAGTAAAAGTGTCCGATAGTCGGGCCTAAGCCGTCATTTGAAGTTGTAGTGCTTAACTTCCGCCCCCAAAGGAGACACTCTGCAATATCTAACAAGATAGGCGCTACTCAAGGTTCCTTGAATTTACCGCAAAACGCACCTCGGGTAGAGCATCTATTTGGCCTTCTTTAAGTATGTATTTTAAGCCGGAGTCATTTGAATGCTGACCAACAAGTGCATTAGCCAATTTCACACACGCCTCTCGAATGCTGGATGCGTTAATGGCTTCTCTGCTGTTGGGTTCAATGTTGACGTAATCTGCTGCGTTAAAGGCATTCGGTATGGCCTCTATCAGTGTTCCCATTTGCTCTTCGGTTAGCCGTTGTTTTTTGAACAGCTCGCCTGTGACCCAAAGTAATTGTTGCAGTCCAACCGTGCGACCTGATTCGATAATGACGATCAGTCTGGAAATAAGGCTGTTGAGTTGTACCGAGCTCTCCGATTCTGGTAGGGCCGTCCATTTTTGCAAAGCAATTGCTGCACAACCCACTTCATTTGCGTCACGCCCTTGCAAAGATTTTCGGATGATTTTTTCAACAATGGCGGCAATGTCTTCGTTAATCGGTGCAAAATATACGAAAGCGGGTATCACGAAGAACGCTGCTTCGACTTCTTCATTAAATACCTTTAATTTTTCGAATCGCTCAACGGTTTTCGCTTCTTTAGATAGCACGGGCGCAATTGCATAGGAAAGTGCATTGCCGATACTCTCTATCAGTTTTTTTCGAGAGTGATTAGCAGCCCCAAAAGTATCATCCTGTTCTATTTGTGGCCGCCATCCAACCAAGCGGTCAAATAATTGCAATGCCTGCTCTGGTGTTGGGAATAGTTGCGTTACCTGATTGGCAGCGGCATTCGCCATACCTGCATAAATCATAACGGCTCGTTGAATTTCTGGGGATGGGAAACGCCGTAGTTCTTTGTTGGTATCCAACAAAACATCTTCACAATGCTCGTACAAATAACGCTGCACCGATGCTTTCGCCTGCTCTTCATCTGGTGCTGGCAAAAGTAGTAAAATATGAGGATATAAATTTGTATTAGGCAAAACTTGGTAGTCAGGCGTACTGCCCCAAAGCGCGTGAGCCAACTTCTCTCGCTCAACCGGAGTAAGAAATTCTTTTTTCTTAGCCAGAGGCAATAATCGCAGCAAGGCAGATGCGCGAGAAACCGAGTCACTTAACGTCACCGCGTCTATCAGCTCGCCAATCCGCTTTTCTATGCCGGGATATGCTTCACGAGTTTCTGGGTAATTGATGACAGGATTGGGGCAGCGGGGGAAATCGCTATTCATCACATCACTTTGCAAGGGAAATGCTAAAGCATCCGCCAATAATTCTCCCTGCTCTGAATCTGGAGTGCTTTTTAGCGAATAAGTCAGTAGGGAGTCGATGGCCTCGAATAGCCAATAATGTTGCAAATTTTTCTGCTGCCCAATTGAAACCGACAATCGAAATATTTCTTTGGCTTTTTCCGGTGGTACGCGAATAACCAGACGTGCCAAAACTTCAACCAACACACGAATAACTGATAGCGCATGACCTTGTTGATCTGTGGTTCCGTTGCTGCGCTTTTCTCGCCAATAGCCAATTGCAGACAAGATACGAATGTCTAAAGAATCCACAACAGCTTGCGATGCTCTTGCTACTCCAATACGCGTAAAAACGCCTTTTATCGATGGCGAATCTTCACTGCTGGCTGCACGAATTGCCAAGGTGTAATTCCATAGTTCTACACCGATACCCCCAGACAGCACTAGTTTCTCGGCAGTACCGGCAAGCAAATTGACGTTGATCCCTGCACTACCAGAACGTAAGGGGATGCCAACACTTCTACTTAAACCTTCCAGCAGCAAAAATTCTGATATGTCGATGTTAGTCGAACGATCATTTGAGTTATCCCGATAGTGGCCTTGATCAAACAAAAGCTCTACGGGATTTTTATTTTTGAGGTAGTCCTCCTGTCGCTTACTAGCTTTCTCTTGAATGTTCTCGATCCACGTCCAAGGGTCGCATTTCCATTTTCGATAATTGCTCTCAACGAAGGCGGGCAGTTCCTCGGATACTTGATCGAATTTACCTCTATGAGCCATTTCCAGCAGCCAGTGCGCCCACACCAAACGTGACAGGATATGAATGGAATAGCGATCACGCCGATGGTTTTCTCGTAATTCGCCGTAAGCCTGTGCGATGAGTTGCGTCCCTTCGTCAAACTGCCCCAACTCCATCAGCAATGCTGCATGTCTGAGTTTCCAAACAGGATCTTCGCCCGCTATTTTTTCAACCAATACCTCCATGCCCGCATAGTCAAGTTCATCACGCGCAGCAAGGGCTTGGTGGTAGGCCAGTTCTGCGGAGCAGTCTGACAAATACTGTG
>SCTJ01000236.1 GCA_004297805.1 Patescibacteria group bacterium
CCCACGACGGGACGCTCGCGGTGCCCCCGGGATCGACGGCGGCGCAGGTGGTCCGTCGCCTGACCGACGACGGGCAGGTCCGGTCGGTCCGGTGGTTCCGATTGTTGCTGAGGACGGCCGGGGTGGACCGGCATTTGCGGACGGGGATGTACCGGATCGACCGCGGGCTTTCCGCCTGGGGCATCGTGCGCCGGCTGGCCTCGGGGCGGAGCGTCACGATCAAGGTGACCATTCCCGAAGGCTGGACCGCCGACAAGATCGCGGACCGTCTGGAAGCGGCCGGGGTTTGCGGGCGGGACGCGTTTTTGGCGGCGGTGTCGTCGGCCGCGGCGGAAGGGTTCCTTTTCCCCGACACCTATGACTTCGATCCTTACATCCCGCCGGAGCGGGCGCGGGACGTCATGATCGGGCGGTTCTCGTCGGCTTGGCGGGCGGCGGTCTCTTCGTCAACGGCTGTGGAGATGTCGACGGTGTCCGCGCGCCTCGACCGCGTCCGCGTCGGCGCCCGGTGGTGGACCTGCGCGGAGGTCGTCACCTTGGCGTCCATCGTCGAGCGGGAGGGAGGCCGCGCGGGCGAGCGTTCCTCCGTCGCCGCGGTGTACCACAATCGCCTTAAAAAGAGGATGCGGCTGGAGGCGGACCCGACGGTGCAATACGCTTTGGGCCGCTGGAAGGAGAGGCTGCTCTACCGGGACTTGGACGTGGACAGCCCCTACAACACTTATCGTCGGTACGGGTTGCCACCGGGGCCCATCGGCAACCCCGGCGCGGAGGCCATCCGGGCGGCCTTGTTCCCGGCCCCCGACCCCGTCCTCTACTTCGTCGCCGACGACGGGGGAGGGCACCGCTTTTCCGTCACGTACGGGGAACACCTCCGGAACGTGCGGGAACGGAACCGGCGCCTGCATCGGAAGCCCCCTTCTCGTTGAGGAAAGAAGCGAGCGTCCAGAAGATCAGCGCGGGTTCCCCGTCGTCGAAGGCGCGTTCCGTCAGGTTCGTCAGCATGTAGCCGGCGAAGAACGCCAAGAGGCCCCAGCGGACCCAGGGCGGGGGGAAT
>SCTJ01000237.1 GCA_004297805.1 Patescibacteria group bacterium
AACGCCGACAGCACATAACCTTGAAAATAATTTTTAGGACTGTATGATGCTTTTAATACTTGTTCTTTATCGTTAAAGTCTATTCCAGGAACAATGCCGATAAAAGTAGAAAAGCCGCTTTCATCTAACTGCATAGCCGTTTTATGTTTGGCCGTTTTTTTACGCTCGTCCGAATCTAATTGCTGTTTTTTGGTAGCAGCCCCCCCTTCAGTTTTTACTGGATTTACTGCTTCAGCCGCTGTTGTAGATGCTGGCAAAGGTTTAGTCAAGCCTTTAGTTTCAATAATAGACTTTGCTTCTGCAAATGCGGCTAACATGACTGAAAGGCGGATAGGCTTTTCAACATAGATAACATTTTCTAACCTGGCATCTTCCCTGGATAACACAATAACAGGTCTTAACATGCCTTTTGCCTTGATTTTATTCAAAGCTTCGCGTCCTGCTGCAAAATCCGCATCAATAATATCGACTTCAGCATCAATATCTTCAACTACCACAGCCGCACCTTTGCAGGGGCCTTGAAAATACATCACCATCGTTTTATAAGTACGTCCATCCATTCCGTGAAGAACAGCCTGTAGTGGTTTTGTCTGATTATCCTTCATTGAAGAAACCCTTTAATTCATCCCAACCTGCTGGAATAGTTCTAGTTTGCCTGGACAACGTATCATACATTTTTCTAAATCTTTCAAAACTATAGGTGGCTTTGTACAGTTCCAGTAAATCGTCATGTAATGCCTGCCTTTCAACATCTACTAAAATTGCATTTTCTAGCACATCCATAGCTGCATCAAGCTGGCTATAAGCGGTAAAATCACGGGCTATATCAAGAGGGTCGTACTCCTGCGGCTCTTTGCTATCTTCTTTTATGACCAAAAGAGTTGTGCCAATAAGCCCGCGAGTAAAAAGCGAATACAAATTACCTGACAGCAATTTAACTTCATTACCAGGTATCTTTAATGCGTCGTTAAGGATAGCATATTGATGAGGCTGTAGTTTTGATTTTGCACCTTTAACCATCCGGCATCCCAACATATGCCCTCTCCCCTCAAGCACGATTAAAAAATCAACTAACGCGGCAAATAAATCTTCAGCTAAATCGTG
>SCTJ01000238.1 GCA_004297805.1 Patescibacteria group bacterium
CACCAATGCGCATCTGCGCAACCGCGGATTGCAACGCTTCAATGTGCGCGGCCTGAGCAAAGCTCGCGCCGTGCTGCTGTGGCATGCGCTGGCCCACAACCTGAAGCGCATGATGGCTTTGAACTTCGCCTACGCAGTCTGAGACGCTAACCGAGGCTCAAGCGGGCTGTAATTCCGCCCCAACAGGGCCCGCCATCACGCAAACTCGCCCTGAAAAGCGAACTCCCGGTCCAATCGAGTCGGCGCGTCCATCCGCAGATCATGCGCGCCTCGCTGCGTCAAATCAGTCCGCAAAATTGAAAAATTCACAAGCTCTGAGAACGGCGAGGCGTTGAACAGGGGCTCGACCAGGCGCGCCAGTCCATCGATCGAGCGGCGCATGTCTTGCGGTTCAGCGCACACGTAGGCGCGTACGGCCGAGGACAGAATCATCGGGCGATCTCGATGCGGCAGATCAGTGCGTCGAGCAGGTTACTCAGAGCGGCACCCTGCAGCCGGATGCGCACCGTGTCGCCGATCATGACCTCGGCAGATGCTGTCGCATCGAATGCGGCGGCCGGCGCGGTAGCGGGCGCGCGCAATGGAATCTCAATGAACGCCGGCGCTTCGGCGTTCGGGCTCATCGGCTTGGGCGAGAGCGGCTTGGCCGAAAGCGGCTTGGCCGCTGCGCGCTCAAGCTTGCGCCGTTGATTGCCGAGGGTGCTGAAACCGATCCCGTGCTTGACGGCGAACTGTCGGATCGTGAGGCCACTCGCGCGCTGCGCGGCGATCAACTCTGCCCATTGCGCCGGCGTGCGCCGCTCGCTGCGGCTTGTAATCGAGCGACGGCGCCTGACTGCCTGGCCGTCGCGACTGCGATCTTCCTGCGCCTGCATCGATACCTCCTCCGTTCATCGCGATGAACGAACGATGCCGGGCGGGAGCCTCGATCACAATACGGGGATTCTCAGGCGGATACCCTCTGAGTTCCTCCCAACTACTCAGATGTAGCCTAAATTAGCGACTCGTGAGTAAGGACACACCGCCAAAACCATTACGGTGCGAACTTGCCCATTGGGCCGCGCAGGCTTTCGCGGTCGACCACGCGGAGCGCCGCGGAGAGCGATTCCTCGGAGAGCGCGCGAGGCGCGCGCTGTGGCACTGGAATGCGCTTGACTCGACGTATGGGACTCGACGCGAGCATCTCCTCCTCGACCG
>SCTJ01000092.1 GCA_004297805.1 Patescibacteria group bacterium
CTAATAGCATTCGATCCGGTACAGCAATTGAAGCGTGGCAGTTTGCGCGACCTTTCTGTTAATCATCTTAAGGTGGAAAAATTTTGGCTTACAGTTTTTACTCCTACATATTTTCTTCAGGGGCTGGAAGTTGGGAAAACAAACCCGCGCCCTCTAACTATGTGCCGAATGAGGTATCTGAGGAAGATCTGTTCAACGAGCGTATTGAAATAGGGGAACATTTCGAAAGAAACATGGAAGTTGAAGTGAAGGTGAGATTGAAATATTGCTCAAGCTTTGTGACTGGCGCAACCGCGCAAATTTTGTGTTTTCTGTTCCGCATCTGCAGGCTACTGTTTCCGGTGGTCAACCGTACAAGGTCGATATTCTCAATGGATTCGATGCTGATTCGGGATTGCGTGAAGACACTTTGAAAACCAACTCCCATTCAGAAATGGGCCATTCCAATCGTTCTTGATGGACGTGACATCATCATGGGCTGCGCTCAGACTGGATCGGGCAAAACTGTACGTAAAAATTCCATCTCTGAACCGGTTGAGCAAGTAAGCCTATATTCTTGGCCCGGGTTGGCTTTTTCAATGGCTACTCTCGGGATATGCAAGATGATACGGGTACTTCGGTGGTGGAAGCTGATACTGATATTCCGCTCCTATCCTCTAGTCGTATCACAAGAATCTTTTGCTATTCTAGCAACCGCGTACTGGTATGTTTTTGTTTTTTTGAACGTGTGGCTTTTGTTTCTTGCAGGCGGCATTCGCGATACCGATTTTGCAGAAAGTTCTCGAGATGAATGTTTCTGTTGGGCTTGGCGACATACCGCAAAAGCCGGTAGGGGTGGTTTTGGCTCCGACCAGAGAATTGGTCATTCAACTGGCGCACGAATTCAAAAAATTCGCCGCTGAATCAAATGTTAGCGTGAATATGGCTTATGGAGGCACAAGCATGCAGTGTCAAAGGCTCAGACTTTTCGTAAGTATTCATTCAGATAAAGGTGTTAATTCTTCTGAAGAATATTGATTGATTGCAGTGTGGAACGAGCGTGTTGGTCGCTACTCCGGCCCGATTGCCCGGTTTCGTGGAAAATGGTCGAATTAGCTTCGAGGAGGTGAAGTTCTTCGTCCTGGATGAAGCGGATCGCATGTTGGACATGGGTTTCTTGCCTAACATCAAACGTGTCGGTACGCATCCAACTATGAACCAGGAACATGAGACTCTTATGTTCAGCGCTACCTTCCCATCCGAGATACAAACCTTAGCCAGATCTTTTCTGAACGAGAACTACGTGTTCTTGTCCGTTGGAGTCGTCGGTGGGGCTAATAAGGACGTGAAGCAGGAAGTTCATCAAGTGTCCCAGAGCCAGAAACGCGGAAAGCTGTTGGAAATTTTGCAGCAATTCGGTAGGATTGCGCGGCTTCATTTTTGCTGAAGGATTTGGAAACTGATTTTTTGTTTGTTTCAAACTGACAGATAAATCTGAAAAGGCTTTGATCTTCGTGAATGCCAAGCGCACTGCCGATTTCTTGGCTTCGTTCATGAGCCAGCGTCAGTTGAATTCGACCAGCATTCACGGAGATCGTGAACAACGTGAGCGTGAGATCGCGTTGAATGAATTCCGCACCGGTCAGCGCCAATTCTTGTTTGCGACGACTGTCGCTGCTCGTGGATTAGATATTCCTAAGATTGCCTGTGTTGTCAATTACGACATGCAATTACGACAGAAATAGACGAATATGGATTGGTCGTTCCTGTCGTGTCGGAAATATTGGCAAGTCGATCACGTTCTTCGATGCTGAACGTGACAATGCTATCGCTATGGATTTGATTAAAGTCATGGCTCAGGTGAGTAGCAGCTGCCAGTTTACTTATTTTGGTGTACTATCTCTCTGTTTTGACTTTAGGCTGAACAAGTTGTGCCTGATTGGCTGACCGATATGGGGGTGCAAAGTAACTACTCCTATGCTTCTGATGAAGGTGGTTTCCACGGCGGTCATAATGATCGTGGAGGCGATGTAACCAACGTCAGTATTTCTTCATTCATGTCGAGTAATAACAATTGGTACCGTTTTTCTTTTCGTACTCTGCAGGGGGCGGCTCAACCGTACAGTGGTGGACTGTATGACGAAATTTGGTGCTGAAAGGTACGGGAAGAAAGGAAGAACCGCAAGGAAGTTGTAAAATAAATCTTGAGCGGAGGAATCGAAATTTGTTTGATCGGAGTTCAATTAGTTTTTTCGGTTGGCACGTCTGAAGATAATTTCGCGCTTGCTCTCTTGTCTGGATCGGTTTTTGCTGTTCTTTGTTCTTTTAAGGAGATCTGTTCCACTTTTTTCCTTTCTTTGTCCTTAGATGCGCATACAAATTTATGTAGTAGTGACAGTGGTCAAACCCTACTCTAGTCGAACATTAACGCTTTCCACAGTTTTGTGTTCGATGCAAGGCTTGCGTTTGTCCAGGAATCTCGGTTAATGGAATTGTTGCTTTTGAGCAAACGCATTACGAATCCACGATGCTAGCTTTATTTTTGTACGTGCTGAATGATTAGTGTTGAGTGTGGTGCAAGTGTCAGAAAAATCTCGTTGCATGATCGTTTGCTTCATGGGTTTCATTCCACAATGACCCTACAAC
>SCTJ01000239.1 GCA_004297805.1 Patescibacteria group bacterium
TAAGTTTGATGGACAGAGACCTTTTTGTAAAAAAGGTTGCAGAAATATTAGAAGTCTATAAAAATGATCCGGAGCAAATGGAAAAAGTTGCCAGTGGATTATATCAATATCTTGGCGAAATGAAAGCAAGAATGGATACAAAAGCGATGTGGTCCGACATCGTTGATCAGGCTAAGGTCCCGTCAAAAGAAGAGATTAATGACCTTTCGAAGGCTATACATAAACTAGCTGATGCAATTCATGAACAGAATCAGAAATAGTAAGCATGTTTAAAATTTTTCGTCTCCGGTTATACTATCTGCAATTTGCCCGTGCCATTTTTATTGTGTTCATTCTTATCCGACACACAAGCATTAACAGGATGAGCAAGAGTCGTGTTTTGAGGCGCCTGGTTCCTAAAAAATATAAAAGAGACGGAGTAATCCATACGAGGGAAGAAAGGATAAGGATGATCATTGAACAGTTGGGACCCACCTTTATTAAATTCGGACAGATATTAGCCGACAGGCCCGATATGATCTCGGAAAAATTGAGGAAAGAGCTCAAAAAATTACAAACCAATGCACAACCCTTCGACGATAAACTAGCTTTTAAATTAATTGAAAACGAATTGGGCGGATCGATCGATAATTTTTTTCAGTACATCGAACCCGAATGCATTGCTTCAGCATCCATTGGCCAGGTATATAGGGCTGCATTGAAGAATGGCGAAAAGGTAGTGATCAAAGTTCAGCGGCCCGGAATTGAATCAAAGATTCAACTCGATCTTTATCTGATGAAATACATAGCAAAGATGGCGGTAAAAGAGTACCCGGGTTTAGATGCAGTTGATATAGTTGGTTTTGTAGAAGAGTTTGGGATAACCATCATGATGGAAATGGATTATTTTAATGAAGCCAGTAATGCTGTTCGTTTTGAAGAAATTTTCAGAGATGTGCCTTATTGTAAAATTCCGAAGGTCTACATGGATATTTCTACAAAGAATATATTGGTGTTAGAGTTTGTTGAAGGTTTTACACCTGATCAACCGGATGAGATGAAAGCAGTAGGAATTGATCTGAAGGTAGTGGCCGATAATGGCACGCATATAATATTGAAGATGATTTTAGAACATGGGTTTTTTCAGGCTGATCCACATGCCGGAAATATTTTTGTACGGCCGGATAACAGTCTGGCAGTTGTGGATTTTGGAATGGTTGGTGTACTCAAACCTACGCATATGAATTTCCTGGCCGACTTTACTTTGGGCCTTGCCACTATGAGTGCCAAAAGGATCACAAATGCCTTATTAACTTTATGTGATAAGAAATTTTATCCCGAAAAAGATGACCTGGAATTTTCTATTCAGGATATGTTGAACAGGTATGGTTATTTGCC
>SCTJ01000240.1 GCA_004297805.1 Patescibacteria group bacterium
CCAGCGGTTTGACTTTGAAGTGCAAGCGAAATGCCAATTGCCTGAAAAGTTGCTAAAACCACAGTGCCATAGCGCGTATATTGGGAAATTTTACGTCGCCCTGATTCGCCTTCTTTTTTCATTTGCTCCATTGTTGGAATAACTACAGTCATTAATTGCATAATGATTGAAGCCGAAATATACGGCATTATTCCAAGAGCAAACAAACTTAACCGCATCAAAGCCCCCCCTGAAAACATGTTGAACATGCTCAGTATTGAACCTTTTTGCTGTTCAAACATTAAAGCCAAAGCGGTAGGATTTATTCCTGGTACAGGTATGTGGGCACCAACCCTGTAAACAAAGAAAGCACCAAGAACAAAAAACAACCTAGACCTAAGTTCTGATAGATTACCTAATTTATCTGACATTTGCGTTCTTGATGTACTCACTTAAATCATGCCTCTATTTTGCCACCGGCCGCTTCAATAGATGCTTTAGCACCGACTGTCACTTTAATACCTTTTAGGGTTACAGCTTTAGTTACTACGCCTGACTGAATAACTTTGGCATTTTTAGAAAATGCAGGCACTAAATTCGCGGCAATCAAAGCTTTCAAATCAACAACATCAACATCAATCAAATTCAATTCACTTAATCTAACTTCAGCAGAATACTTTTTGGTACGCGAAGAAAAACCCACTTTAGGCAATCTACGCTGTAAAGGCATTTGACCACCTTCAAAACCGACTTTATGAAAACCGCCGGCACGTGATTTTTGCCCTTTGTGACCTCTACCGCAAGTCTTCCCAAGACCAGAACCAATACCGCGCCCTACTCTTTTGGCTTTTTTGTGTGAGCCTTCAGCAGGCTGAATGCTATTTAAAAACATTAGACTTCCTCAACTTTGAGCATATACGATATTTTGTTTATCATGCCTCTGTTTTCAGGGGTATTGATAACTTCAACCGTTTGATGTATTTTACGCAAACCCAGACCTTTTAAACAAGCTTGGTGGCTTGCTAAACGACCAATTTTGCTCTTAGTCATGGTTACATTTAATTTTTTATCTGCCATGATGACTATCCAGTAATTTGTTCAACAGTCAAGCCGCGTTTTGCAGCAATCTGTTTAGCACTGTGCATATCAGTCAAACCATTAATAGTTGCTCTGACAACATTAATTGGATTGCTTGTACCAATACATTTAGCCAAGACATTATGCACACCAACAACTTCAAATACAGCACGCATAGCACCACCAGCAATAATACCAGTACCTTCTGATGCAGGCTGCATATAAACTTTAGC
>SCTJ01000163.1 GCA_004297805.1 Patescibacteria group bacterium
CGCGCCCATCGTCAACTACTCGGCCCTCCAAGACAACCTATTATTGGGTGGCTACGCGCGAGCCATCTTTCTGGATATTAGGAGGGAAGAACCTGGCCTTTGATCGCTGGACCCTAGGTGGTCAGGCAACTCTCGAATTCTGGTACGATAACACCACTTCCACTGGAAAACTCGCGAAACTCCGGCTCAAAGTCCGCCGGGTGATCGATTCATTGACTTCCACGTTCGGTCAGCCGGCTCTGGACCAGTACCGACTTTGGTACATGGACTTACATCCGTTGTTACGCATATACGCCGAAGAATACGTTGATCTGCACAAAAAATACTGGGCCGAGCTCCTGGCATATCGCTGGGCAGGACACCCGGTCATGGCCCTCCCCAAACACAGATAAGCTTCCGTTTCACTCTGAAACCCGCCCCCTTTTTTCTCCAAAACCGTCAATGTTTCCACCGTTCCGCCGATCTAATGCGATGAGGTGCCACCACTAAGCCCCGCTTGGCATAAAGTGTGCATCCGTAACGATTTGAGACGACACGGCAGTCCATAATTGCCGTCAACGATAAACAGATTGTGAGACTGCAAAGGCCATGACCGCACGAGTTGCCACCGACATCGATCGCGTCACACGTTGCGCGCTCTGCAAGATCGATCTCAAGGGACGATTTGTCTTCCTCGATGATCGCACTGAATCTCTCCTCGGATACACCAAAGAGGAATTGTTCGGCAAACCATTCAAAGAGTTCCTGATCGAATCCGACCACGAACTGTTCTTTCACATCATGCGCCACCAGCGGACCTACGAGACCGCCTACGACGCCATCCCCGTCACGATCATCAACCGCAATCGACAGACCACGCCGGCCACCATCATCGTCACGCTCGGCTATATCGCCGGCAATCCGGTCAATTACCAGATCATCGTCCAGACCGATTTGCTCCAACGATATTCGGTATCTCCGACCGATGACACGCCGAACTATCAGCGGTTCATGTCCACCGTCCTCGCCATGAACGGCTCGCTCTCGCTGGCCGATGTGCTCGAACCTATCCGCGAATTTACCGGCGCCGTCTCCGCCGCCATGTATCATCTGACCAACAGCGGCCTGGAGACCGTGGCCACCGCCCCGCGCGAGGCCAGCACTCCGGCGGCCATCGATGTCACCCGACTCCAGTCATTACTCGACCGTCTGGCCAAAGCGGCCGCCGAACCAAAACTGGAGCATGATCAGGTTCAGCGGGGAATCATTGAAACCAACGGCTCCATCCCCAGCGAATACCTCTCGGAATTCGAACTCAATGACAGCCGCTACCTCCTGCGCCTCTTGTTCGAAAACGGCGATAGCGAAGTCGCCGAGCGGATGACTCAAAAATCAACGCTGGCCCTCCGCCTGGTCTGCCGCCTTCTGAAACCCGCGGCCAAGGTCGCCGACGTCTTCATTGCCGAAGACGAATGCGGCCCCGGCCTCGCCCTCTTCGACGCGCTGGGCATGGG
>SCTJ01000093.1 GCA_004297805.1 Patescibacteria group bacterium
TAAGTACTCTGGTTTCCCGTTGGTACTGGCACGGCGTGTGAATCTAGAAATACGGGTCTAGACTGCCATCGAACAAGGGCGATCCGCTGTGCGGGTTGCCCTTGATCACGTTAAGACAAAAACAATGAATTGAAATATTTTTTGCCGGCGTGTGTATCATAAGTAGCATTAATTATTAAACGAAAAATCACGCTTTTATTTTATCGGGGGATTAAAATAAGAGCGGGAGAAAAAAGTTTATGAAAACACTAGCCTGTAAAGACATGGCTGATGGCAGCACTTGCCCATTCGTCGCCGAGGGCATGACCGATGAAGAGGTCATGAGCAAGATGACGGAACACGTTAAGGCTATGCACAAGGAGGACTACGACAAGATGATGAGTCAGATGTCGATGGATGAGATGAAGGCGATGATGAAGTCCAAGATGAAGGAAATGTAGGCGTAAAGGCGGCGACAGATCAAGACGGGGCGGCAGCCCCGTTTTTGCGTGGTGTAAATCTCGAGATTAACCCCCCCTGCTCTTAATATAGTTTGGTGATATTTGTCCACTTTCTTTGGCGCCAAAGAAAGTGGACAGAAAGAAACCGCCGATCCTGACTCCACTCGGCGGAAAATTAGCGCTCGCTCACTAAAAATTCTCAGCTGCGCTTCGCATCCACGGATGAATTTTACGCTTGCTCGATCAATTTTCAAACCCCTCGGTCGTACGGACGGAAGATATTTACAAATTTCAGATCGCAAGAGTATTTAAGCTATAAGGCTGTGTAATAATGCTATACTAATGTATATACACGTGTATATACATGTGTATATACTTTTCAGGCGCAACCGTTATTGACAGGCACTAGTTTTGGATGTAGAGTCGGTCTTCAGTCTTGTGAAGGTACCTTCCCAATCACCCTTGACGATATGGAGGTGGAGCGTGAAAAATGACAGAAAAGTTCTGAATCTGATCAAGCAGTACCACCCACAAGGTGGGCTCGACAAGGCCGCCATCTTGGTCTTGAACCTGCTGGGCATCGGTCACTACCTCGTGCGGCAGCACGCGGAGCGGGTGGCACTGCTGGCCAGGGAGGTGGCGCGGCAGCTCAAGTGGGACGACAAGGCGGTCTTCTTCGCGGGTATCTTCCACGACATCGGAAAGTTGACGGTGGCACCTCACCTGTTCGATGGTCGCGAGATCACCGCTGAGGAATATGCGCACGTCAAGCAACACGCCATCGCCGGTTTTAGAGCGCTTAGAGATCTGTATCTTATGACGGCGCTCTGTGCTGGACTGCATCACGCCATGTACCAGAAGGGTTACGGCTTGACGATCGCCGACTTTCCCAAGGGTCTAAGCCTCAGGACAATCAAGAAGATCCTAGAGATCTCGACGTTGGTGGCGATTTGTGATGATATCGACGCCACGTTGAGTCGGAAAACGTCACTCAAGGACGGAACCCAGGCGGGACTGAGTCTGGAAGGGCGACTGGCACAGAAGTTCCCCGATGACACAAATATCGTCCGCTTGGCCTTGGAGGTGGCCCGGGCGAAGCAGTAGATGGACGGGCCAAGTGGCAGACCTTATGATTTGGATAACAAGACAAAGGTTCAGTCACTGAGGCAAAACACGAAAGGGGGCGACAGCCAATGCTGAGGACGGGTCTACGGATTGTGGTGGTCTCTACGGCGGTCGGAGTGGTTGTCCGGGTGGTGCCCTACAAGCTGGGTCTACTCAGCGAAGAGGACGCGTGGGTCGCGGGCGCCATGGTGGCGATCATCGCGGCTGGCCTCTTGGTGGTCGTGGCCTACCGGTCCTTGCGCGCATTGGCCGGGCCGATGGCGGGCGCCTAACGCCGCGTGAAAATCACGCGGTCAACATCAATGATGGAGCGGAGATCTCGAACGAGGTCCCGCTCCTTCTGCTTTTATTATGGAAATTTTTATTGTATAGAAATGAAACGGCGGGAAGCATCCATTTGGATGTTCCCGCCGTTCCAGCTCAAGCCTGGTTCAGGACCTTGTGCCAGTGTGGCCCGACGATGATAGCGGCTCGGGCTCCGAGACTGTCGGAGAACCTTTCGAAGCTCGAAGAGATGGTGGGCGGTAGCAGCCCTTCCGTGCCAGGGAAAACGCCGACCAGCATGCACTGACGACCCCGCAGGAATTCGTGCAGCCCGCTCTCTCGGAACTCGATCTCTCCGGCGTGGTTGATCGTCACCGACGGGGTGTTGAGGTGGGTGACGTTACCCTGGTCGATGATGAGGCGGGCCGTCCAGCAGGCGCTCTCGCCGGTCATTCCAGTCCGCTCCAGGTCGACGAAGATGTCGCCCGGTTGGATTGTTTGACCCGACTCTGCCAGGCACCGATGCAGGCATTGCAGAATCCTTTGG
This sequence comes from Patescibacteria group bacterium, assembly GCA_004297805.1. Taxonomy (GTDB): domain Bacteria; phylum Patescibacteriota; class Minisyncoccia; order Moranbacterales; family SCTJ01; genus SCTJ01. The sequence continues at coordinate 2,377 of SCTJ01000093.1, forward strand.
ATACTGACTTGCAGGTGCTGTGGCAGACTCTCCTGCCATCGCTTCATATGGCCCCCTTTCATGGGCGGTTTTTTTGATAAGGAGAGAATACGTCAATTTGAAGTGAATTGTCAATGGCTAAGGATGATTGACAAATTGTTGAAATAATTGTACATTGCTATAATTTTGAAAGTGAACAGGGGCGGTAGCTGCTTTGACAATTCGACACAGAGTTCCCCCTGAAAGGAGGGGCATTACCATGGATGAGACCGTGGATAAGATTGCGAAGGACAGCCTCATCGCAGTACTGCGCGCTTTGAGCCAGGGGGTGCTGATCGTCAACAAAGAGTACCGGATCATTTTCGGCAACCAAGCTTTCGCCAAGCACTTGGGTCTCACGGAGAACGACTTGATCGGGCGATGCTGCTTCGAGGTGTGTAAGCATCGGACTGTTCCGTGTGCTGAACTCGGAGAACGTTGTTCGGCTAAGCAAGTCTTCGAGAGCGGGTCCATTGTGACCAGAGTGCACACGCACTTCACTGTCGCCGAATCGGCGGTCGAATTGGAGATGACCTCCTATCCGGCCAAGAACGAACAGGGCGAGGTCGTGGCGGTGGTGGACATAGCTTCGAACATCTCGGAGCAGTTTCATCTGCGTCAGGAAGACGTTCACGCCCAGAAGATGGAGGCCATCGGGAGGTTGGCCGGCGGGATTGCCCACGACTTCAACAATCTGCTGGCAGTAATCATGGGGATGGCGGAAGTGCTGCTGCAGGGCGAGGACAAATCTTCCGATTGGCGTCACTCGGCGAACGTCATTCTGGAGGCGGCCACGCGGGCCGGGAAGCTGACCCAGGATCTGCTGGCTTTCAGTCGGTCGCAACCCCCTCAGGTACAGCCAGTCAAGATCAATGCCATCGTCACTGCGGCGGCCAGTATCTTGCGGCGGGTGATCGGGGAGAACATCTCTTTCTCAGTAGACTTGTCTGCGGGAGATGACACCGTCAAGGCAAATGACGGTCAACTGGAGCAGGTGCTGATGAATCTCGTGATCAACGCACGCGACGCGATGCCACACGGCGGGTCCATCACGATCGGAACGGGGCGAGCGGCGATGGATCAGCAATCCATCAGTCGGTTGGGGTTCGGGAGCTTGGGCGACTACGCAACCATCACAGTGTCCGACACCGGATCCGGGATGGATAACGCGACGATGGCCAGGATTTTCGAACCGTTTTTCACTACCAAGAAATTGGGGCGGGGAACGGGTCTGGGTCTGGCCATGACCTATCGGATTGTGAAGCAGCATGGCGGTTTCATTGCTGTGCAAAGCGAGACGGGGGTTGGCACAACCTTCACGATCTACCTGCCTCTGGTCAAGGCTCCGATCGTTTCTCCAAAGCCGATCGAAGAGGAGAAGTTCAACGGTAACGGCGAACTGATCCTGGTGGCTGAGGATGAAGAGTCAGTGAGGGGTATCACCCAGCAGATACTGGAGAGAGCTGGGTATCGGACGCTGTTGGCTGCCAACGGCACGGAAGCGGTGGAGCAGTTCTCCCAACACCAGCAAGATGTCAGCCTGTTGCTTCTGGATATGATAATGCCAGGGAAGGACGGCATCGAAGTCTTTGAGGCAGCTCGCAGATTGCGCAGCGACATCCCCGTGGTGTTCGCAAGCGGCTATGGGGATGGCGTGCTACGGGAACGAGGAGTGGTTCCGAAGGAAGTGCGCATCGTGGATAAGCCGTTCCTGAGGCGGCAATTGCTGCGGGCGGTGCATGAAACTTTGCATCCCAAGGAGGGGAAAGCATAGAAGGAGGCCGCCAAGCGGCTTCAAAGAGGGTGTCTTGATCGCGAGGCACCCTCTTCTCATTTTCAGTCGCGAGAAATTGAAAAGTGGCACTTGACGGGAGTGTAATATTAGTATAGACTTAGACCTTCGTGTTCATGGAGTTTCCAATGGCCAACAAGCCTCACGCGAAGTGAGGGGAAAGGTAGGGAAGCAGTGCATTTGCCGATTGTCACGAAGGAGAACGCTGGTCCGATACTTGCTCGACTGGCGGAGAACAACACGGAGATCATGAGGCTACTTGCACAAGCGCTGCTTGTGCGGCCCCCGTCGATCAGGCATCGGGAGCGGCGGCGCCTCATCCACGCGATGGGCGAGATGACCAGCCACAGTCGGCTGTTCAACATCATCCGGGAGAATGTCGACCACTGGCAGAGCAAGAAGGTCCAGGGGGCGGAATTCGAGCAGATGAAGAAGGTCCTCGAGGAGATCTTCGATCGCGAAGTCTTCGTCAGTGCCTGGCATGGCGGGCCGGTTGAACGTAACCGGCGCCAGCAGTGCTGGAGTCCGGCGCAGGAGCAGCTTGGCGATCTCGCCGAGTGCTGCGCCTAACAACGCGGCGCGGAACACTAAGAACACGGCGGGCGGCTAGGGGAAACTCTGGTCGCCCGTTCATCATTTTCGCGGGATATTTTTTGTTTGACGTCTACTGTCGCTTTGTGATAAATAATATGTACCAATAAACGAAGCAAGCGGTTTAGAATCGCTACAGAAGGGGGTGGAGCAATGTTTCGGATATTGAATGGTCGTGTTCCTAGAGTATCTCGGCCAGTCGGTCAAGAGCCGACAGTCAAGATCATTGGTGGCCGGGTGGTTGTCGAGTGGTTCGATGCTTCGAGCGACGTTCGGCATCACTTCCGGCTGCGGATGTCGCTCGACTTCACCCTCGAGATGTTCTCGGTTCTGCCGACGGAGTTTCGCGTGTCGTTCATTGGGCCGCGGAAGCAGTGCCCATACCTGGCTCCGAATGTTGATCCGGACATTGGCTGGGTGGTGTGTGCCTACGCGCCGTTTTTGATGGCTCACGACAAGGGTGGAGTGGCACTTCCGGCCAACTTTTATTCCATGGTCTATCCGGTGGCCATGGAAAAGGGCCTGGAGATTGTTCCGCGGACCTTCGACAATCCGGCACTGGCGGAGGAAATGCGCCGGTACGTCAATCGGAGTCACCACAAGGTTGTTCACTAGAAGATGGGAACCCGGCCAGCGCCGCGACGCTAGCCGGGTTTCTTCTTTTTTGAATAGCTAAAACCTGTTACAATTGATGCATATGCAAAAACAAACCATCCCAGAAAATGCCAAACGAGTTTTCCAAGGCATTATCTATGATGTTTATCAGTGGGAACAGAAGCAGTTTGACGGCAGCGTCAAAACTTTTGAAATGTTAAAAAGGCCGAGTTCCGAGTGTGTGATTGCAGTTGTTGGAGATAAAATAATCATTCAGGAGCAGGAGCAACCGGACCGAGAGCCGTTTCTGTCTTGTCCGGGGGGAAGAAATGATCAGGGAGAAGAGGATATTGTGGCGGCAAAAAGAGAACTTCTTGAAGAGACCGGATACACGTCAGAAGATGTTGTTTTTTGGAAGAAGATTACTCCTGTGTCAAAAATAGAATGGAATGTTAATTATTTCGTGGCTCGTAATTGCAAAAATATTCAAGAGCCAAAACTTGATTCTGGAGAAAAGATCAAGAATAAGCTTATTAGTTTTGAGGAATTCCTAATGATTTCAGAGAGCCAAGCTTTTAGAGACAAGGAGCTAACAGCTACGCTTTTACATATGCGTCTATATCCAGAAGAACAGCAGAAATTTAAAAAACTTTTATTTGGCGAAGAAAAATAAAATATGCAACGACGCAAAATATTGGAGTATGTGCTGGCCGGGCTCATGGTACTGGCGGCAGTGGGTGCTTGGTGGTCAGTCGATCGAGCGGTGAATATTCAAGCGGCGAGTTCATGGTTGGTGCCGACGCTGTGGTTTTCGCTGATGTTCATGGTGCTATTTTTGCAAGTAATCATTTCTCAATCGGCAGTGATTTGGTGGAGCAGTTTGGCAGTGGCCTTTGGAGCGAGTCTCCTCTTTGCTTTTAGTGGTATGCATGTGCTGTGGGTGATTGTTGGGGGACTGCTGGTTGTTTGGGGCTGTCGCAAGGCTAAGGTCCTGATCGATTCCAGTATTAAACTCAATATCGCCGGTGCGGCACGGGCGGGAGCGCTAATGGTGACTCTGGGACTTTCCATCGTGATTACCAGTGAATATTATGTGCTCATTAAAAGTAATCCGAGTGGTCGCGTGATTCCAAAAGTGCAGGTGGGAAATTTGGCTCGCGCGGTGGTAACTCCAGTTTTGACACACTTTAGTCCGCAGCGAGGAAAAGAGGGTCAGGATGTGACGGTGGACGAACTATTGTTGATGCTGCAGCAGAACGGGATGAAGCAATTCGAATTGCCAAGTTTTGATGAAACGCAGGTCAACGCGCTAGTGGGCGGGGAGGCGAGTCCGAAAATTCCGGCCTCGCAACAAGCAGCCGTTGATCGACTTATGGCAGAGAGTCAGGCTCAGGCCTTGGAACAGGCTAACCAGGCAGTTTTGGCGGAGGGGCGCAAAAAGCTGGGGGAATTGGCTGGGCGGGAAGTAACTGGAATGGAAAAGGTGGCCGATGTTTTTGCAGACATTGTGACTCACAAAGTAAACGATTATTTCAGTCCCGGCATGGCTAAGGGTCAGGATGTTTCGTCGCTAACTTTTGTGTTGACTTTTATTGTGTTTGCAACGGTCTTATCCATCGGTTCATTTTTGGATTTTTTCCTGGTTCATCTGACTCATTTGGCCTTCTTTTTGCTGACCAAGGGCGGCGCGGTGCGGGTGGCTAAGGTTATGAAGGAGGTTGAGGTAATCGAATAGCGGAGGCTAAATTAGCACTCGATGGGTGAGATTGCTAATCTTCTTTGGATATGCTAATCTACGAATACATAGCAATCTGATAATTGCGAATACATGAAATATGAGTAAAAACTTTTACGATATTCTGGGTGTTTCCAGGGGGGCTTCAGATGATGAAATCAAGAAGGCCTATCGCAAAATGGCCCATCAGCACCATCCTGATAAGGCTAGCGGGAATGAGGCGAAATTCAAGGAAATCAACGAGGCCTATCAGGTATTGTCAGACAAAACCAAGCGGCAGCAATATGACCAATATGGTCAGACTTTTGAACAAGCTGGTCGTGCGGGCGGTGGACCGCAAGGTGGTTTTGGTGGTTTTGATTTTTCAGGTTTCCAAGGAGGCGGACAGGGCTTCGATTTCGATTTTGGTGGTGGAGGCTTTGAAGATATTTTTTCTGACATTTTCGGTGGGGGTGGACGCGGCGGGCGGCGACAGAAGGCCGGACGTGACATTCAGGTGGACGTGGAAATTTCTTTTGAGGAAATGGTGCGGGGAGCTGAGCGGACAGTAAAACTCTACAAGACTATGGCGTGCGAAGTGTGTCACGGTTCTGGCGGAGAGCCAGGAGTCAAAGAAGAAACCTGCACGTCTTGCAAGGGTGCGGGCCAAGTGCGACAGAACATGCAGAGTTTCATTG
>SCTJ01000154.1 GCA_004297805.1 Patescibacteria group bacterium
GAATCTTTGCTGCGTTTTTTTGAAAGATTAATGGTGATGTTGGCAAACCGTGCGTCGGCTTGTGGGTCGTTTCCAAACGAACTCGTGTTGCCCACGGTGGTTATGAGGGAATCGACATTTTTGACGCCGTAGAGAGATTCTTCAACCGCGCGCGCAGCGATGTCTGTTGATTGCAGCGGTGTGCCGGTTGGCAGCTCAATATCGACGTACAAAAAGTCGGAATCATCCTGCGGGAAAAAGGTTACTTTCACGACACCAATAATCGGGAGCGACAAGGACAATACAAATGCCAACACCATCCCCCACAAAAAGCGATTTTGCCATTTCCGATTGGCAAAAAAAGCATGCAATTTTTCTGCGTACCACGTGCGTGCTTTTTCAGCGTATTCCTCCTGTTTTTCAAGAAGTGGGGTATGTTTGTCGCTTTTGGAAAATATAATGGTAAGCAGCGGCACGAATCCGAGCGCAACCACGATTGATGCAAGAAGTACGAAAATAAGTGTAAACGGAATTGATGCAATAAATTTTCCGACGATACCGGAGATAAAGAACAGCGGTACAAACACCGCTACTGTGGTCATCGTCCCACCGATCAATGGCCAACCGTATTCACGCAGTGCCTCGAAGGCGGCCGCTTTGCGGTCGCCGAACTTGCGTATACGTGTATGTATCGCTTCAACGACAACGATGCCTGAGTCGACCAAGATACCGATAGCGAGAATAAGCGAGAAGAGCGATACAAAGTTAAATGTATTTCCCGAATACCAGAGCCCGACGAATGCAATAACAAAGGATAGTGGGATAGAGAGACCCGCAATAATCGCTTCGCGCCAGCCAATCGTTGCAAACAGAGCGAGCATAACTAAGAGCATCGTTTCAAGACCTGTTTTAGTGAGTTCGGAAAGGTCTGTTCGCACCTGGTCTCCGGTATCAAAGGTAATTAGCACAGTGCTGCCTACAAGCAATGTGCTTTTGAGCGAATCAAGTTTTGCTTTGACCGCTTTAGTGGTCGAGGTGACATCCTGTCCACGCACTTTAAATATTGCGAGTGTCAGCGCTTGCTCGGACGGTGCTCCTGCAATAGACACACGTGAATACGAGGTAGCCTTTTCGACACCATCGGATACATCGGCGATGTCACGCAAATATACCGCGTGGCCACCGACGGAGAGCACCGCAGTAGCGCCGATGTCGGCGATGGAATCGAGACTGCCCTCAAACGCGATATTGTACGAAATGTTATCGACCGTGACACTTCCGACAGGGAGTGATGCGTTTGCAGATGCCACTGCTGCAACAACTTGCGAAAGTGAAATACCATAGCGCGCAAGGTCCTCTTTGCGGACCACGACATCAATTTCACGATTACGCACGCCGGACACCTCGACACGAGCAACACCAGAGACGGTCTGCAGTTCGTTTTTAAGCTCATCGCCTAGCTGTGCAAACGCCGCAAACGGCAAGTCGGCAGTGATGGAAATAATTTGCACCGGTTGATCAACGAAGTTAACGTCGGTAACGCTCGGATCTTTTGCCTCTGCCGGCAACTCCACTTTTGCTTTGCTCACCTCGTCCTTTAATTTTTGAATTGATTTTTCAAGGTCTGCGGAGGCGTTAAACTGCGCGGTAATAATCGAGATACCGTCGCGTGATGTTGAAGTAAGTTTGTCGAGATCGGAAAGGTTTGCCAAATGCTCCTCGAGCTTATTTGTTACCAACCGCTCAATATCCTCGGCAGATGCTCCGTGGAGCAC
>SCTJ01000241.1 GCA_004297805.1 Patescibacteria group bacterium
GCCGGACTATCTATCTTATATCGGATGAACCATACAGGAAGATTGTGTATGACGGAGTAAGGCCTCCAAGCATTTTCGATATATACAATGAAAGCATCATGGCTACATCCTTTTCCAAAGATCTTTCTCTTCCTGGCGAAAGGATCGGCTACGCAGCAATTAATCCGGCGATCTCTGAAAGGGATATCGTTACTGCCGGAATGATATTGAGCAACAGGATACTCGGTTTCGTCAATGCCCCGGCCTTGATGCAGAGAGCTATACCATTCCTTCTGGATGCAAGTGTGGATGTATCGCCCTATCAGAAAAACCGGGATATATTATGCGAGGCCCTGGCTGACTTCGGTTACAAATTTATAAAACCTCATGGCGCCTTTTATCTGTTTCCCGAGACGCCCATAAAAGATGACATCGAGTTTGTATCTATGCTTAAGGAAGAAAATATCCTGACAGTCCCCGGCAGCGCCTTCGCATGCCCCGGACATATAAGGATTGCCTACTGCACATCTCAAAAGACGGTTGAGAGATCGTTGCCGGGATTTGAGAGGGCGATGAGAAAGGCGCAAGGACCGACAATTTGAAATTTGAAATTTCAAATTTGAAATATTCTTTTAGGCCCTGCGCCTTGGGCACTGAGCCTTGTGCCAGCGCTGAAAACATAATATAACAACATGAACAAGCAAATCACATTTTGTTGATAAAACGATGGAGGAATATCCCATGTACTCAAAGACTCTTTCTTTAAGATTCCCAAAAAAGATAGTTGATGAACCTATCGTCGTCAACCTGGTCAGGAACTTTGACCTTACCTTTAACATACTGAAGGCCACCATATATCCTAGAAAAGAGGGATTAATGGTCCTCGAACTGACCGGCCATAAAAAAAACTATCAGGAGGGCATCAAGTATCTCAAGAGCCTCGGGATCAAGGTGGAGCATATCGGTCAGGACATCCGCAGGGATGAAGAAAAATGTCTGCAATGCGGTGCATGCACCGCGGTTTGTCCTACCAACGCCCTTTACATTCAAAGGCCGGAGATGACTGTTATCTTTGACATGGAGAAATGCAGCGCCTGTGAACTGTGCGTGGCGGCTTGTCCTGCAAAAGCCATGGAGGTGAAATTCGACAGGAGCCTTCTGGGATAGCATTGTAAATCCATGACTCAAAGAACGTTCAAAATCGTTACCCTGGGCTGCAAAGTCAATCAGCACGAATCCGCCTCCCTTGAACAGCAACTCAAAGAGACAGGATGGGCCGCGGCCGGCAAGGACGACAAGGCCGACCTTGTCGTTATCAACACCTGCATAGTCACCCAGCGCGCCTCATATCAATCCA
>SCTJ01000242.1 GCA_004297805.1 Patescibacteria group bacterium
TGGCTACAAGAGTTAACGGGGCAAGAAGTAAACAGCTTTTGCTACCCTCGTGGCAAATATGACGAGCGGGTAATAGAAGCCGTTAAGGGAGCGGGTTTCCACGAAGCACGCACCACTGACGTTTTTAACATCAAAGAACCAAAAGATATATTTAGAATAGCGACTAGCGTCCACGTCCATCCTTGGCGGAAGGAATATGCGGGACGACCCTGGAATGAAATAGCACTTGAACTTTACCAAAAGGCAAAGGCGGACAATGGCTACTTTCACCTTTGGGGTCATAGCTGGGAGATTGATAAATATAAACAATGGGACGAATTAGAATCATTATTTCAAACTATAAATTATGGACAACTTAAATGAACAAGGTAGTGAATTGGACGCCGCCCCAACTACCGTTAGCGAGGTGACAATTATCCCAATACGTGCGACAAATGGCCTAGTGGCTTTTGCTTCCTGCGTAATAGATAACAAGTTGCATCTTGGCGGTATTGGCATCTATACCAAATTAGAAGGCGAAGGCTACCGACTAACTTACCCAAATAAGAAGGTTGGCAAGAACGCAATTAAATTGGCCTACCCCATTAATAAAGAAGTGGGCGAAGCAATACTAAACGCTATTTCGAGCGAATACGAGAAACTATTAACTAAAGATTTATAGAAAACGTAAACTATGTTGAATATTTATATCCCAAACACAAGCAAGCAAGCCATTGGAGGCGGTTGGACTTTCCTCGATAACTTTAAAAAAGGCATCGCAGGAAAAGAAGCTCAAATCGTCAACACTTGGCAGGAGTGCGATGTGGTGTTTATCATTGGGGCAACAATGACCGACCGCACCGAGGTTGAGCTAGCTAAAAAGGCTGGCAAAAAGATAGTATTCCGTATAGACAATATGCCAAAAGACTCCCGCAATAGAGGCACGGCCTTTAGCCGTATGCGGGATTTTGCGTTATTAGCCGATGAGATTATCTTCCAGAGTGAATGGGCTAAGGTTTATGTCGGGGATTATTTAAAGTTTGAGCTTAAAGCACCCGCAATGTTAAACCCCCAAATTGTTTATAATGGGGTAGACACAAGCGTGTTTAACTTTAATGACCACCCGCAAGACCGTGGGGAAAAGTATTTATACATCCAATTTAATCGTGATGAGAATAAACGCTTCCCCGAAGTGGCTTATGATTTTTATGTTAAGAATTTTAAGGCACGCAACCAAGACCTTGTTATCCCCGAGCTGTTTTTAATTGGTCAATTTAGCCCCGAATTAGTTGGTGCTAACTTTGACTTTTTTAATAAGGAAGTTGTGCATTATACCCCGCCTATTGCCGACCGTGAAGCGTTAGCAAATATGTATCGCACTTGCCAATTCCTTTACTTTCCAGCTTTTGCCGATGCCAGCCCTAACACAATTAGCGAGGCTATGGCTTGCGGTTGCACCCCTATCCTAACCAATGTGATAGGTGGCACTCGCGAGGTTAT
>SCTJ01000243.1 GCA_004297805.1 Patescibacteria group bacterium
GTGTATCAACCAATGCCGTTGCAATGATGGTTAAACTTCCACCTTCTTCGATTTTTCGCGCCGCCCCAAAAAATCTTTTTGGTTTTTGTAATGCATTCGCATCCACACCACCCGTCAACACTTTTCCAGATGTGGGGATTACGGTGTTATAGGCTCGAGCAAGACGCGTAATAGAATCCAATAAAATAACCACATCACGCTTGTGTTCAACTAAACGCTTCGCTTTTTCAATCACCATTTCAGCCACTTGAACGTGACGCGTTGCCGGTTCATCAAAGGTACTCGCGATCACTTCACCCCGAACAGAACGTGCCATTTCTGTCACTTCTTCTGGACGCTCATCGATCAACAAAACAATTAAGAAACATTCTGGATGATTGTCGGTGATGGACTGCGCAATATTTTGCAGCATCATTGTTTTACCCGCTTTCGGCGGTGAAACCAGCAAACCACGCTGACCTTTACCAATCGGCGAAATTAAATCAATCACGCGCGCCGTAATATCTTCCGTACTGCCATTACCGCGTTGCAAGTTAATTTGTTCATTCGGGAATAATGGCGTTAAGTTTTCAAATAAAATCTTATTCTGTGCACTTTGCGGATCTTCGAAATTAATTTTGCTGACTTTTAATAACGCAAAATAACGCTCACCTTCTTTCGGCGGACGAATGGTACCGCGAACGATATCACCGGTACGTAAACTGAAACGACGAATTTGACTGGGAGACACATAAATATCATCCGGACCCGCTAAAAAAGACGTTTCGTCTGTACGCAAAAAGCCAAAACCATCTTGCAGAATTTCTAATACACCCACACCCTCAATGTCCGAACCCTGCTTCGCAAACGCTTTGAGGATCGTAAAAATCATGTCTTTTTTGTGCAAACGCGCCAGATTCTCCAATCCCATGCTTTGCGCAATTTCCATTAACTGGGTGGGATTTTTTTTCTTTAACTCGGTGAGGTTCATCATTTTGTGGAGGGATTCTGCAG
>SCTJ01000094.1 GCA_004297805.1 Patescibacteria group bacterium
CATACCGAGAGCCATGATGAGACACCTTCAACACATTAGCCTGAATGTTCACCGAGTTATCAATTAGTTTATTCTCGTCAGCACTTGGCAAATCTCCTGTAAACAAAAACGCATTGTTTCCCCAGGTCAGTCTCAGAACCACACTGTTGCTGTTGGAATCATTCTTGTTTGACTCTACCACCGAGTTAAATGGATACAAAACTTCTGATTCAGCCCCAGCCGGAAAATCAATTTTCGCTCCACGCACCGCTTCAATCTCATCTGCCCCTTGTGTGGCCGCAACAAAAGCTTTGAAAGTTTGGGAGTCTGACGTGTCTCGCGTACGCATAATCGAATCTACATGGTAAGCGTCAAACAAGTCTACCAATCCACCAATATGATCTTGATCGGGATGGGTGGCCACCACCACCTCGATAGTACGATCCCAGAAAGGAACATATTGACCCACCTTCTCCAATAATTGCTTGCCAGAGCGCCCACCATCAATTAACACTTGGCTGCTGCCCTGCTGAATCAAAATGGCATCGCCCTGCCCGACATCCAAAAAGATTATTTGCAATGCCTGCAGCCGAAAACTATCATAGAGCATCCATCCCAATATCAGTGCCAGCACCAAAAGTCCAACCAGGAATAAATAAGCTATTTTTCGGTTAAACATAGGGATACTTTTGCTGTTTCTGCTATTCTACGCTGTCTCCATTGATTCGCCAAATAGATGGCCCCTAGCAAAACCCCATACCACACCAACATCATCGACCATTTGAATCCATTCATCTCCACACTTGCCCAGCGCCAACTAGAAAGATATTCAATGACTAAAACCTCATATTTGAGCAACAGAAAGGCTAGCCAAGCAAGCGGCGATGAAAATAGTTGTGATACCAGACCAACCACCGCCGTCAAAAAAACTAGCAACATTGAAATTGGGACGATCGGTAAAATCAACACGTTGGCCAAAAGCGACACTACGGAAAAGGTGTGAAAGTTGAGCAAAATAACCGGCACCACGAAAACTTGCGCGCTAATACTCAACAGTACAATTTCCAATAGGCCCAAGGCATTGTGCTTTTTGACAAACTGGCTCTCCCAAAGTGGGGCTAGCAAAATAATTCCAATGGTTGCCAAAAAAGAAAGTTGAAATCCAACATCCCAGCGCAGTAGCAATGGATTGAGCGCCAGCATCACCACGGCTGCCAAAAGAATGGCGTTCAATGAGTTGGCTAGTCGCCCGTGCTTCATGGCCCAAAGCAACGTACCGCCCATCACTCCAGCTCGCACAGCCGAGGCTGGCAAACCCACCATCACCACAAACAACCCGATGCCCACAATGGCAAACCAGAATGCCTGCTTGCGCCACAAACCCAGAAAAATCCCCAACAGGATCAAATATTCGGCGATGATGGTCACATTGTAGCCGGACACTGCAATAATATGGGTCATCCCGGTCCGCGAAAAATCATTGGCGACTTTGGCCGACAATTGATCGCCCCCGCCAAAAAGCAGTCCGGTGGCCAGGGCGCCTTCTGGCTGAGGAATAACGCTGGAAATATTCCTTGCCAAGGCCGACTTGATTCGCAAAATACCCGCGTAGATTATATTCCCATGATTAGCGCCCGTGGGCTTGATGCTTCCGTCTCGACATTGATACTGAATACCATCTTTGGCCAAAAACATGCGATAATCAAAATCCGCCCCTTTGTTTTCCGGAGCATTCAACGGGCAACTCACCTCCAATTCATCGCCATATTTAATTCCGGCATAAGTCCCAGCCGTAGCCACAACCCTTGTTCCGTCTTTGAGTCTCAAGACGAGCTGTAGATATTGTTCCTTGCGTTCCGGATCTTTGTCCACTACCGCTTGGCCGACATAGCGTGAATTTTCCAAAAGGTGTTCGTTAGCATCATTAATTTTGCGATCTGCCCAAGCGCCCCCCAACGCCAAAGCCAGTAGCACGCCCGTCATGATCACTGCCGGTCTCTTGCGATACAGTATCGTCAAAAGAGCAATGGCCGCGACACACAGAATCCAGAAAAATAAAAAGTCCACTTGGAGGAACGAGCGGACTGCAATACCAACAATGAAACTAACTGAGAGCGCCAAAAATATTTTGGATTTGGTCATAGATTAATATCAACTATTTTCTTGCTGGTCGTTTTGCCGCCCACAATTGTCACCGCCGCTTTCTTCACCCCAAAATATTCAGCCAAAACCTGACCCAGAGCTGCGTTGGCTGCCCCATCCACGGGTGGCGCCATCAGTTTCACCTTATACTCCCCCTCGGAAAGTTTTTCTACCTTATTCAGTGAGGAGCGCGGAATAACTTTGACGTAAATGCGCATAACATCTATATCCCAAATAATTCTTTAGCATTTTTAGTAGTAACCTCTGCCACTTCGTCTATGGATATATTTTTCACCTCCGCGATTTTTTGCGCCACTAATTCCACCAATATCGGTTCATTGCGCTCGCCTTTATGTGGCACGGGCGTAAGATAAGGGCAATCCGTTTCCAGAACCATATCCTCGAGGTCTATCTCTTTGATGAGTCGATCATACCCGATCCCATAAGTGATCACGCCGTTCATGCCAATTTTAAATCCCAGCTCAATAAACTTTTTGGCTGTTTTATAGCCCCCCACAAAGCTGTGAATCACTCCTTTTTTCTCGACTGGATTGTCTTGTAATATATCCAACAAATCGTCGTATGCGTCCGTTCGGGCGTGGTCGCGCTCTTGGCGCGATTTTACGCCCCAGCAGTGAATCATCATTGGCTTCTGCACTTCGTTAGCCAACCTTATACCTTGTAATAGAACTCCCTTTTGTTTGGATTTCAATTCTTCGACATTGTCTCCGGGTTCAAAGTGATGATAGTCCAAGCCCATCTCGCCAATCGCCACCACTTTCGGATGCTTAGCTAGCTCAAAATATTTCGCATAATCCAAGTTCTCGCCCGTGGTTTTTATTTCCTCTGGCGTCAATTCTTCATCGTCTTGATATTCAATCGTCCTCTTCTTGAGCTGAATAGGATGCAGCCCTACCGCCGCGAAAACGCCTATGGAATATTTTCCCGCATATTCAACCGCCCGCTGACTGGTTGAATATTGTGATCCAACGTTCACTAGCCAAACATTCTTTTCTAACGCTCGTCTAATCACTTCGTCTGCATCATCCTTAAAAGCGGAAAAATTAACGTGGGCATGGGTATCGATCAACATAATTATATTCCAACAACTTTTACTTTAGGAAAATCTTTAAAAAATTTTTTCTTAGCGCCAATTCTGTCTTTGAGCGTAAAAACATATACCGCGTCGAAGCCCAAATAATAGGCTTTGACCAAATTATCTCCATTAATATGGCAGCTAACAGTTCCGGCTTTCAATACAGGGACCACAATTTCAACCTTTTGGGCGCCAACGCTTTTCCTCAGCGTATTTTTTTGCTTTCCCAAAATATTTTCAACAATACGTTTTTCTTTTTCCGTTTTCACAACCCTACCCAGATCGTCATATTCAATTTTATAGCCAGCCTCAACCAAGGCATTGCTAATTTGCGTTCCCCCACCGCAGATGACCACCACCCTATTGCCCACAGCCTTGCCTTGAACAAACTTGATGAACTTTGGATTATGCAGAACATCGCCCGATGCTTTCAATAAAATGTTTTTCATCTCACTTTATGCGTTTAGATTGACGTGTACGTGAATATTGATCTGCGTAAAAGTATATACACATGTATATACATGTGTATATACTAAAATTTTTGTAAACTTACTTAATCCGTTGGAATAGGATTATCGCTTCCTTATCGGCCAAGACTTTTTTAATCTTGTTGGCTGCGTCAGGCAAAAACGGCACCAACAGTCTGGCAATGGCCGCCAAATCGAGATTGAGCTTTTTCATTACCTCAGCAAATTTAGCGGCGTCATTTTTGGCCAGTTCCCAAGGTTTGTTTTCTTCGATAAACTTGTTGGCCTCTCGCACTCGTAACATGAGCAGAACCAGTGCCCGTTCAATATCAAATTCATCTAGTGAATGCTTTATTTCAGCTTCATTATTTTTGATCAGTGCTTCTAACAACTCCTGATCGGTATAAGTTATATCCAGATTCTCTGAAAGTTTAACTATCCGACTGACCAAATTTCCCAAACCATTAGCCAGGTCAGCGTTATATTTTTCCGTCATCTTTTCCCAGGAAATATCGCCGTCACTGCGGTAAGGCAACGAGGCAAGCAACAAATAACGCGCACCGTCCATGCCAAACTTGTCCACAATCTCTTGTGGTTCAATCACATTGCCCAGCGTCTTGGAAATCTTTTTGTTATCGATGGTGAGATATTCATGAGAAAAAACTTTCGTCGGCACAGGCAAACCAGCCGAGAGCAACATGGCCGGCCAATAAATGCAATGGAAGCGTAAAATTCCTTTGCCAATCACATGCACCCGATTCTCATTTTCTAGCCAATACTTTTTGTATAGATCGCCTTCGGTCGCATAATCCAACGCTGTAATATAATTCGACAAGGCGTCCACCCACACATACATGATTTGTTCTTCATCTCCCGGCACGGGCACACCCCAATTCTCCGCCCGTTTTCGCGAACGAGAAACTGAGAAATCCTCCAGGCCTTGATCAATAAAACTCAGCATTTCCTTCTTGCGAAAGCTGGGAAGGATTTGGATCGCATCGCTTTCAATAAGTTTTTTGAGCTTATCTTGGTACCTGGACAATCTGAAAAAATAGTTTTCTTCCTCAACCACTTCTGGCTCGCAATTGTGTTCGGGGCACTTCCCTTCCACCAAATCCTTTTCCATTTTGAATTCCTCGCAGCCCACGCAATAAAATCCCTTATATTCTTTTTTGTATAGATCACCCGCCTCATCCATTAATTTCCACATCTTTTGAGCGCCTGCAAAGTGCCGCGGCTCTGTGGTACGGATAAAATAATCATAGGACAAATTGAGTTGCTTTTTCAGATCTTGAAAATAACCGACATTCTCCGCCACGAAATCCTCCACCGTTTTTCCCGCCTTCTTGGCACCCTGCACATTCTTCAAGCTATTTTCATCTGACCCGGACAGAAAATAAGTGTCCTCTCCGAGCACCTCGCGATGATAGCGCGCCAAAACGTCGGCCTGCACCTTTTCGGCAGCATGGCCCACGTGCGGTTTGGCATTCACGTAATCAATGGCGGTAGTAATGTAAAATTTATTCATCAATTTTCAGCAATTTAAACAACTCCTTGGGATAATTGTTTATTATCATGTTATCCGTTAATCCAATTTCTTTCTTATACTTTTTTAAATATTGATCATCGGCTAGCTCCCAGATACTATGCGCATCACTATTAACTATAACTTTATGCTTATGCTTTCTAGCCACATCAATAATTTCTCTGTAATCGTCCAGCGTTTCCTTTTTGAATCCCCTGGGAAGCAGATGGGACAAATTAATTTCTAGCAAGACGCCGTACTCACAGGCGGCCTCATAAATTTTGGTTCTATCCACATCGCCTATGTCAAAGGACTGCGGATGGCTAATAATATTTACCTTGCCACTCTTGATGGTATTTAGTACGGCTTGAGTATTTTTCACCCTTCCCTGATCCTTGTAACTCAAACATGTATGCAGATTAGCTAGAACGTAATCTAGCTTCTTTCTCGCTCGCTCGCTAATATCGGTATCCCCTTCAACATTTATAATATTTGCTTCGGCGCCTTTCAAAACCCTGATTCCTTCGATATATTTGGGAATTCTATCGAGACATCTAAAATAAATGTCATCGGTCAGCGTGGTATGATTGTCTGGACCATGGTCACTAATGCCAATGACCTTCATTTTTAACTTCTTGGCCTGATTTACATATTCCAAGATAGTATTGAAAGCATGCCGACTGGCAATCGTATGAATATGGAGATCAATCTTCAGCATAATCCAGAGTAAAGCGCAGCGATATTATCCTCCCATCTTAGCTTCGTAGTTATCCGCCCAATAGAGTACTTTCTTGCAATACCAGTCGTATTTGGATGAGGTGGTGCCAGAGAGATAAATCTTAGCTGCATTGCACTCACCCGTTTTCTTGTGAGACGTCACGCCTGGAACTTTGGCTAACTTCAACGCCATGGCCATCACTCCATCCGTCAAATTCCAAGGATCTGGTGGATTGTGTCCCGTCTTGGAAGCAATGGATGATTTGTAACCAGTCCAAGTATCAGACATGAACTGGGCTACACCCATCGCTCCACCAGTACCCCGATAACCCCTCGGCGGACAAGAAACTTTCCTTTTTTTCCAGTCGTAGTCGAGATCCTTGCAAATCCCTTGAAAGAGGGTCAACCGATTGCCGCTCATTCTGCTGTCCTTGGCATAGCAGCCGCCAGTGAAGCGACCCAAATCTGACTCCACTACCAGCATCCCCATGATAAAATCTTTGCGTACCCCGGTAGCCTTGCTTGCAAAGGAAGCTGCGTCGGAAATATCTTTAGCATTGTAAGCCTTGCCCAAATAACCAGATAGATTGGAACGTAAGGCTGACAACTTAGCATTCAACTCCTCAATGGTAGCGGCCTTTTCAGCAATGTCACCCTGAGTTTCTCTCTTATCAGCCAGCAAATCTTGCTGCTGGTCCTCTTTGAGTGCCAGCAATTTTTCGTGCTCCTCTTTTTGATCATCCAGTGCTACCTTCTCACCAGATATTTTTTCCTTCGACCGCTCAATGTCATCCATGATGTCTTGAATTTTTTGATTCAAATTGGAAAGTTGGTCGACCGTCAAAATACTCTGGGAAAATTCCTGCTGAGAGAAGAAAGCACTTTCTACCGGAAGCTGCTCCTCATAGTAAACTTCTCGGATAAGACCTTTGAGTAATTCGGTCTGCAATTGCATTCGCTCATCCATCAGCCTCAGCTCCAATTCTTTGCGAGCAATTGTATCCTTGGTATCCTTCAACAGACTTTCAGTTTTCTGGATTTCACGTTGGGTATTCGTCACTGAATACTGAATTTTTCCCAACTCTTGTTCCAACTGAGCCTTGGCTGCTTCTTCGCGCTGCAGTTTTTTTTCAACACTCTCAATATCCTCTTTGATTTCGTCATCCGAATCAGCACTGCGAACCGGCAGAGCGCTCCACAGGACACTCGCCACAACCACCACGAAACACAGGGTCGAACCCCAAAAAACGTCGAGCCATCGAGAGGATGAAAATCGCGTCATATGTTGCCATTTTACCATTGAATCGGACCTCGCGTCAAAAGAGCGGCCAAATGGCCGCTCTGCATGTCTATCCGAAAGTTTGCGATGTACTTGCTATTTAGCCTTTTCTTCAGCTTTTTCTTCAGCCACCGGGACTTCCTTGACTGTGCCCTGAACCTTGGTCACATCTGCTTCCACTTTCTCATTCAATTCGGCCAAGTCCTCTTCAGTGCGTGGCGCCTCAACCAAAGCTACCACCGTTTCAATGTCAGTAAGAACTTTCACCTTGTCCGAGATTGCCAAATCTTTCACTTTAATGTGATCGTCAAAGTTGTTGATGGCCGCCAGATTAACTTCAATCGCATGTGGCAAATCGGCCGGCAAACAGCTCACTTCGATTTCATCAATGCTCTTGACCAGCACACCGCCCATTTCTTTGATCGCTTTTGATTCGCCCACAAATTCCAAAGGAATGGTAGCTTCAATTTTTTCATCCATGCGTACCTGGAAAAAATCAATATGTGAAACCGCTCCGCTCAATGGATCGAGTTGCACATCCTGAATAATCGCATTCACGGACTTGCCGCCATCGACATCCACCGTGATCACTGTGCTTTCACCAGCTTTAGTAAAAACTTTCTTGAAATCCAAAGCTGAGACGTCCAAGCTGATTGATTCTATTTTGTTGCCATAAATCACCGCTGGAATTCGGCCGGCTTTACGCATCGCCCGGACCAATGGACTTGATTTATCTCGACTCTGAGCTGCAAGTTTGATAGTTTCCATAGACTCATTTTAGGTATTAATCGAATTGTTTCGGTTTGTCCACGATACCACGGGACAGACCCATCGTCAAGCCGAAACTAATAAGAATGGGTCGCTTTGGCGCTACTAGCGTCTTTGCGTTCATTGACGCTCAGCACAATGCCTAGTGCCAGTAATAATGACAACAGTGAGCTCCCGCCATAGCTGAGGAACGGCAACGGAATACCGGTCACGGGTACTAGCCCGATATTCATGCCTACGTTAATCAATACCTGTAAAAATAACATGGTCATGATGCCGGCTACGACCAAATATCCAAAGTTATCCTGCGCTAACGAAGCAATTACTTTCAAGCGATAAAAAAGCGCCAGATACAGCACTAGGACGAAAAGAACACCCGCAATCCCCAGCTCCTCCGCCACGGCTGCAAAAATAAAATCGGTATGTTTTTCCGGCAAGAAGTTGAGCTGTGACTGCGACCCATGGCCGATCCCCTTGCCCGTCAGTCCCCCCGACCCGACCGCCACCATGGCCTGATGGACGTTATAACCAGCTCCTTTTACATCAAAGGTTGGATCCAAAAAATTGAGTATTCGATTGCGCTGATAGTCCGCCAAATAGGACCAGCTGAGCGTGCCTACCAGGATTGCTGTAACCGTGATAATCAAGAAGGATTTGCGACTGATACCCGAGACGAATATCATGCCAAACCAAATACCACCCAGAATAACTGCGCTCCCCAGATCTGGTTGCCTGAGCACCAGCAAAACGATAACGGCCGTCAAAATAAAAGAGACAATGAGCCGCTGAAATTCCTGCAAACTAGCTTTTTTCTGCGAGATAAAACTGGCCAGGAAGATGATTAGTCCAATTTTGACAAATTCCACTGGCTGCACCTTCAAACTGCCAAAGCCAATCCAACCAGCCGTGCCCCGCACCGCTGTGCCAAAGAATAACACTAAGAGTAAAATGCCAATAGAAACAAAATATATTTTGCGACTATAGGCATTGAAATAATGGTAATCGGCCAAAGCGATAACAAACATGCCAACTATTCCGATGGCGGCAAACACGATTTGCTTCACAAATACGGCCTGCTCCAAACCAGCCGTCGAAAGGCTATACAAAACCAAAATGCCAATACTGAGAATTAGCAGTACGGGTACCACGATCACCCAGTCCATTTTTAGTAACTTCCAAAACATACTCGAACGACTCGAGCGGTTCGTCGAACTCCCGTCAACCGCCCACCGGCTAAAATTTATTTTCTACTTTAACTCTTGGAAGCGTCGGGCCGGACGATAAAGCTGCATGAAGTTTTCCGAATCATAGACATTGGCATCGGGATCAACTTGAACCTCTGCCACCTCGCCCTGGCCTGGAAATTCATAGGCCCACTTGAATTCAAAACTGCGCTGCTCACCTGACCGCACGTCACGAACCTCTATCACATTAGCCGCTAGCGCATTGCCTGATGCATCCCGTAAAATAACTCTAACTTTAACTACATTAAAATCAAACATGCTTTCGTTCTGCAAAACGCCATAGACCTCTGAATACCAAGGACCGCCTCCCCCAATCAAGGAAAATCGGCGATTGTGCACACTCAGTACTGGCTTCTCGCGAAACTCCACAAATTCTTGCCAGGTTGTTGATTCGATCGTCACCTCCGCCGACTGAGGCACGACTGGCGACTCAAAATTAACTTCCACAACATATTTGGCTTCGGTCGGCAGGATGAAGCCTGTTCCCTGGCGTTCCGCTAACACGGATCCGTCAGATCCCTTCAGTCGCACGACATATTGAAAAGCCGGACTGCCAAATTGGGTGTTCGGATTGGAAATCTTCGCCACCATGTCATAGCGACCCTGTCCGCCATAAACAACGCTTTGCTCTTCAACCTTGAGCGGTTCAGCCTCAATGGCCTTCTTGCATGCACCGCACACACCGCCGCAATCGACATTCTCCTCATTCTGATTGCGCTTACCGTCCGAGCAAGAAGGTTTGGGTTTAGTATAGTAATAAACCAAAAAGCCCACGCAGGAAAAAATCAAGATATACACAAAGATAATGGTGGCTCTTTTTGTCTTGCGTTCTAAATACATGACCCCAGTATACATCTGAAGACACAAAAAAACAACCCGGTTGGGCTGCTTTCAAATGGTCTTGGGCTAAATTGCACTGTCTTGGCGGCGACCTACTCTCCCCTCTCCTAAAGGAAAGGATACCATCGGCGCTGAGAGGCTTAACGGCTCTGTTCGGGATGGGAAGAGGTGTTTCCCTCTCGCAAGAACCACCAAGACGGTGCAATCTAACGCATTTTTTGAGTCATTTTTTCCAAGTAACTCGTAACTACTAACCATTCCCTGCACTCAGTTTCCCAAATGGAGGGCGCTCACATCGAATCGATTGAACCGAGAAAACTCGGATCGCTCGAATCGAAGCAAACGACACGCGAAAAGAAGAAAAAAGGAAAGATTATAAGATTTATTAGTACTCCTCGGCTGAACACCTTACGGCGCTTCTACCTGGAGCCTATCGACCTAGTGTTCTTCTAGGAAATCTCGTCCCACCGAAGTGGGACAGTTGTCTGATCTTGAGGTGAGTTTCTCGCTTAGATGCTTTCAGCGATTATCTCGTCCGGACATAGTTACTCGGCAATGCTCCTGGCGGAACAGCCGATACACCAGAGGTTCGTTCTTTCCGGTCCTCTCGTACTAGGAAAGAGTCCCCTCAAACAACCACGCCTACAGCAGATAGGAGACCAACCTGTCTCACGACGGTTTGAACCCAGCTCACGTACCACTTTAATTGGCGAACAGCCAAACCCTTGGGACCTTCTCCAGCCCCAGGATGTGATGAGCCGACATCGAGGTGCCAAACCCCTCCGTCGATATGGACTCTTGGGAGGGATCAGCCTGTTATCCCCGGGGTAACTTTTATCTGATGATCTTCCACGCTCCTATGAGCGATGGTCGGTTCACTAAATTCTACTTTCGTAACTGATCGACTTATAGGTCTCTCAGTAAAGCTGGCTTGTGCTTTTGCGCTATCGGCCCGATTTCCATCCGGACCTAGCCAACCTTTGTAAACGCCTCCGTTGCCATTTAGGAGGCGACCGCCCCAGTCAAACTACCCACCAGGCACTGTCCCCGGACCGGTATGAATAACCAAGACTTATTTTTGTGAACCGTGTGAACAAACAACACAACTCTTGTATTTTCTAACTGAACAATTGTTCTCCGCCAAAGGCGGATAAAGTTCACACCGGTTCCATCAACAAGTCCTAGTGACTCATAACGGCCCAGGGTTAGAATTAAAATAATGACAGGGTGGTATTCCACTGATGACTCCATCCGCCCCTGAAGGCGAACTTCACAGTCTCCCACCTAAGCTCGGCAGTCATCACTCTAATTCAATACCAAGTTGTAGTAAAGCTCCACGGGGTCTTTTCGTCTAGCTGTAGGTCGGCAGCATCTTCACTGCCATTGCGACTTCACCGGGTTCTTCGTTGAGACAGTTCTCAAGTCGTTACGCCTTTGATGCGGGTCGGAACTTACCCGACAAGGAATTTCGCTACCTTAGGACGATTATAGTTATCGCCGACGTTCACTGGCGCTTCGGGGATTGGCGTGAACCTCTCCCGTTAACGTTCCAGCACTGGTCAGGCGTCAGCCCCTATACTTCCCCTTACGGGTTTGCAGAGACCTGTGTTTTTGATAAACAGTCGCTTGAGAAACTTTAGCTGCGGCCTCGCTTGCGCGAGGCGAGGCATATCCCTAAGTTACGCCTAGCTTTTTTGCCGAGTTCCTTAACGAAGATTCTCCCGTTCACCTTAGGCTACTCGCCCAGTCCACCTGTGTCGGTTTTAAGTACGGATGCGGTGTTGTTAATCGTAGAAGTTTTTCCTGGTACCCTGCTCCATAACGTTCCCCTGACTTGCATCAGAGTTCCAACCACACCTCGGGATAGTGCTTCGCGGATTTGCCTGCGAAACGCCCTCAATGCAGCTACGTCAATCCAATAAGACGCGCTATGTACAAGAATACGTTACTCCATCGAACAACACCGTAGTCCCGGAATATTAACCGGATATCCATCGACTACGCCTTTCGGCCTCGCCTTAGGGTCGACTAACCCTGGGATGATTGTCATTGCCCAGGAAACCTTGGACTTTCGGTGTCAGAGGATCTCACTCTAATTGTGGCTACTCATACCAACATTCTCACTTCTTTGCACTCCACCACGGCTCACGCCTTAAGCTTCGCTGCGCAAAGAACGCTCTCCTACCAGACACGACCTTCACAAAAGAATCAATCTATTCTCTTGGATTAATTTCTTTGTGAAGGTCGTGAATCCATACCTTCGGTACTATGTTTAGCCCCGTTGAATTTTCGGCGCGAAGTCTCTAGGCTAGTGAGCTGTTACGCACTCTTTAAAGGGTGGCTGCTTCTAAGCCAACCTCCTAGATGTTTATGAGACTTCACTTCCTTTACCACTGAACATAGATTTAGGGACCTTAGATGATGGTCATGGGCTGTTTCCCTTTTGAGCTCCGAGCTTAGCCCCGGAGTTCTGACTGCCTTGATACAAGGAACGGGAATTCGGAGTTTGATTGAAAATTCTACGGCGAACCGCGAATTCTCATTCAGTAGCTCTACCTCCCGCACTCAATTACAAGACGCTAGCCCTCAAGCTATTTCGGAGAGAACCAGCTATTGCCGAGTTCGATTGGAATTTCTCCCCTACACACAAGTCATCCCCTAGCGTTGAACGACTAGTGGGTTCGGGCCTCCCCATGGTTTTACCCATGGTTCACCCTGCTCATGTGTAGCTCACACGGCTTCGGGTCTAATCCACGCGACTAAATCGCCTGTTACGGCTCGCTTTCACTACGCCTCCGGAGTTCGTCACCCCTTAGGCAGGCCGCGTAGAATTAACTCGTTGGTTCGTTCTGCAAAAAGCACGCTGTCGTGGACCCGAAGGCCCACTCCAACTCTTCGTTAACGTATGGATTCAGATACTATTTCATCTCCCTCATCGGGATACTTTTCACCTTTCCCTCACGGTACTAGTTCACTATCGATCTGGAACAATATTTAGCCTTGGAAGTATAGTGCTCCCAGATTCAGACGGGATTTCTCCGGTCCCGCCCTACTTGAGAAAAACCACACCAATCATTTTCACTTTCGCATACCGGGCTATCACCGTCTTTGGCCGTCCTTTCCAGGAGCGTTCTGCTAGTAAAAATTTCTTGGTCCCGATCAAACGAGTTTGGTTCTCTCGCAACCTCGCCATCTCCGCTTACACTATTTCCCCTTGCGGGGAGACAGTGCAAGAAAGGTGGGATTTAGGCTCTTCCGCGTTCGCTCGCCACTACTTGCGGAATCTCAATTGATGTCTTCTCCTCCTGGTACTAAGATGTTTCAGTTCCCAGGGTACGCTCCAATGCCCTATGAATTCAGGCAATGGTTTCCGACGTTCAGTCGGAAGGGTTTCCCCATTCGGACACCCCCGGATCAAAGCTTGCTTGGCAGCTCCCCGAGGCTTATCGCAACCTGCTACGTCCTTCTTCGCTTGTTCCAGTCAAGGCATCCTCCATACGCATTAAGTAACCTTCCTCTTTTTATACTTTACCGGTGTAACGGTTAGCAGTTACGAATCACTTCGTAACTACTTTCTATTGTGTCTTGACCTACTTGTTTTGACTCACCCATATTCCGTCATTCGCTGATCCGCGATCACCGATATTGAGAGTAATGGGTAGACCTATTCAGTTTTCAAGTTGCCCCTGGCGCGGAAACAAAATCGCATAACTCATAACCCGTAACGCGATATTGTTTCAGTACCTTAATCGATTCGAATGTTCAGATAAAATAAAAAAATCCACTTTTACAAGCGGACTACGCCGAAACAAACTGTTCGGAGAATCACCCGCTTTTCCGTTTCAATTTTTGGAGTTTAAGTTCCAAAAGGTTGGTTTGCCCCTAGCATTAAAATGAATTTTTTGGACGTGTTCCCATAATACCAGACCGCGAAATCCTGTCAACCCCTCGACTGCCAACCGTTTCTGAGTGGAGCGGAGCCCGCCCTAAATACTGAAAATGGCCTTGAATTAGGCTTTTCTGCTAAGCCGGGAATTCCTATAATATACCCCGAAATAATCGTGCTTTTTGCCTGAAAATCGTCGCTTTCGAAATGCTTATTCCGAGCGGCCAGCTACATACAAATTCTTCTCTTTAATGATGCCGCCCTCACAAGCCAATTCACCATCAACTAGCCGACATGAATCTACCGATTCATAACTCACCACGCTGCCATTTTGCGGTTCAATTTGCAACGAGACCACGGCGTGATAGCTATCCGAATCCTTCTGCTTCACGATCTCGATCCGACTCTCGATCCCCTTCTGCTGAAACTTTTCCGCCAAAGATTTAGAGAAATCCAGACATTGGTATCCATTGTTATATTCATGATTTTCAGCCGCCTCGAGAGCTCCGATCAGTTGGCGGTGTTTTTCCAAAGATTGCAGATCCTTGGACCAAAAGGCCAAGCAGCCCCAGGCTGAAAGCGCGGCCGTAAAAGCCATAATGATTCCGAGCTGCACAGTATATTTGATGGTTGAGGCGCGCATAGAACAGGCGACGATACCGCATCGCCTGGGCTTTGTCAAGGAGGAAACAACCCTTAGGCCTAATCACAAATCCAAGCTAATCGAGCTGCATAGCTAATTTGAGAAGCGAATCAAAAGGCGAAAACCCAACTCATCAATTGGGAGGTCCGGGGAGCTGTGACGCGCATATGATAACCCGCCTCCAGCAGATCCCCCGCCACCCAAACGAAAATGAATAGAAGCATAATTGTCCTGGAACCATTCTCCTAAATCATTATTTCCCCATTCTGGATGATGAACATTGCCAATAAAATTCCACTCGATAAACCGGAGCAGGGAGAGTTTTTCAGGGAGAGTATGCAGCACCCTAGCGAAGGCGATCTTCAATGATTCACTCTGCAGTTCGTTGTGAGTAACGTTGAGACGAGAGGACGGATGTTTGTAACCCGAAATAGCACCGACCCGACGCAAATTAACGAGAGTGCTCTTCAATGGGTCATTAGCATACATTCCATCTCCATTTCTGTAGTCAGGCTTGGGTCGACCATCAATCAATACCCATTCTCCCTTAAGCGTAGTAGCATCAGCCACGATATTCCCTTCTTTAATTTCATCATAAAACCACTGGTCTGGCTTCTTAATCCAGCCGGGAAAGTTTTTGTCCTGAGTCATTTCCTCGGCTGGTAGATAGTGCAACTCAAACCCCATTTGTTCCCAATACTTGAATTGCTCGTAGGTGATGGGCTTGGGAATAGGCGGAACATCGACATCTTTTCCAAAGAAAACGGAAAGTTTTTCGCTCTCCCGACGGCGAATTGGTTCACTGACTAATTGTTCCTGGAGAATGGAGATTTTATTTTCGAGTTCTGCTTGAATAGCTTTGGATCGATCCAATTTCCCTGTTTCCAAAGCCGCATCAAAATCTGCCTTGAGTTTTCGGATATCGTTTATAGCAATGTTAATTTGTTGGCAATTGAATGGCATAGATTATTTGGGAAAACGAACCATAAGACGAAAGCCTTGATTGTCAAGATGGTCGCTGGGAGAATGGACGAAAACATTCGAGAACCCTCCATAATCAAAGTCGCCACCATTCAAACAGTCTCCGTTAATGTGCTTATCCTGGAACAACTCCCAAGTGTTGGTGGTACCCCATTCCGGATGGTGAGCATTGCCGAGAAAATTCCATTCGATGGCGCGAGGCAGAGAAAGGTTTTCGGGAGTAGTGCGAAGCAGTTTAGCTAGGGCAATTTTTACCGGTACGCTTTGCAATTCATCGTAGGAGATATTGAAACGGGAGCCCTTGTGTTTATAGTCTTGGATGGCACTGTCTCTGAATAAAGATTGTTTCTTACGTAGCTTGGCCAAGATTGGAGCCAATGGATCATTGGAATACATCTGATCGCCATTTTGGTAGGCGGGTTTGGAACGGCCATCAACGAGGACCCACTCGCCTTTGAGAGTAGCAGAATCTGCGGCAATGTCTTTTTCTTGGATTTGTTCGTAGAACCATTTGTGAAGTTTCTCGGTCCAACCAGGGAAAGTTTTTTCCTGGGTCATGCCTGCCTGAGGAAGGTAGTGGAGTTCAAAACCAATTGATTCCCAGAATCTGAATAGCTCGAGAGTAATGGATTTGGGAAGCTTGGGAACCCAAACTAGTTTATCAGGAGAAAAGAATTGACTCAGAGTTTTTTCTTCTTTCTCGATTAATTGGCGAAATTCACGCGGAACGAGTTGTTCACGAAAGATGGGCATGCGGATTTCCAATTCCCTCTGGATAGCGTCAGCTTGACCAAAAATATTTAGACTGGTCGTTGTATCCGAGTCTTCTTGACCATTTTTCAAAGCCGCATCAAAATCAGCTTTGAGCTTTTGAATTTCCGAAAGATTAATGGATATTTGTTGGCAATTGGGCTGCATATATGAGTAGTATATCACCTATTCAAACCCGCCCAAAGTCCTTTTTTTAACCCCTAACACCCACAAAAGTGTCTCACAAACTTGCATATGCAAGAATTTGAAACACTCCGATGTTTTGAGTATATACACGTGTATATACATTAGTATAGCATGGGTGCGTACCTAAAATTTTCACCGTCCCCTGTCCGCCCAAAGGCGCCATACAAAAAATCCGCTCGAGTGAACGGATTTCTTGAAAACTAAGTTTTGGCGAAGACTATTTCTCTGACAAATCTTCTCGAATCTTGCGCAGCAAGAGAGCCGCCTCATCTCGGCCGCCCAAACCGAAGGCCAGACCCAGCGCCAAGGAAACCGCGAAGACCACGCCTAAGGCCAGATTATTGACCAACGGCGCTGCAATTTCCAATTGCACCAAGGCCGCCAAAATTCCAAACAGGAAGATGGCCCACTTGGCAATCGCCGCTACCACCTCGGCGCGAGCTACTCCTGCCACTTTAGTGCTGGAGCGAACAATCTTGAAGACGAAGTTGCCCACTATAAAAGCAATCGAGAGCACCAATGTCGCCACAATCACATTCGGCATATAGAGAATGATGCGATTGAGGAACACGGTCACTTGCGTCAACTGCAAGATATCGACAGCTGCCATCAGAAACACCAAGATCAAAAACCACTTCACCAGTCCACCCAAAATCTTGGAGAGCTCAATTTTTACTCCCGCTTCCTTGAGCTGGTCGCCGGCATTCATTTTGTCGAAAGCCCGATCAACCCGTAACATGGCCACTAATTTCTCGACGGCTTTGCCGAGTGCTACAGCCACCACCATCCCTGCGATGAACACCAGGATAGCGCCGATGAACGACGGCACAAAGCCGACGAACCGCACCCACAGTTCATAGAGTGATTGATAAATTGCTTCCCCCCACGTTCGCATTGGATCCATAGGGCTCCATGCACTCGACGGACACACGCGCCCGAAAGCGCTTGTGCGTCAAGAGATTAAAAATAGACTAATCGCGATTTAAAACTACTGGTTAACCGCTGGGGCCTGCGACTGATCCGTTGCCTGGGTTTGATCTGGCAACTTCTGATCGCCGGAAGCAATATTCTTCACGCCCTTCTTAACGTTGGCGATCATTTCCTCAATCTTCGTCCGAACGTCTTTCTGATCAGCCGGCAAGAGCGAAAGCACTGACTCATATTCCTTCACAGCTGCTTCCTTTTTGTCCAACTTCTCATAGAGCAGCGCCAGTTGGAAATGCGCGTTAACCTCACTGGGGTTGAGTCTTAAAATCTCCCGATACAGGAGTTCTGCGTCCTGCAAATCCTGGCCCTTGGCACGCGTCTGAAGCAAACGACCCAGATTGAAGAGATAGGTCACGTTCGCTTTGTCCAAAGAAGCTGCCTTGCCCATCGTCGTAATGGACGTGTCCTGATCACCCAAGGCTTGCTGCGATAAGGCCAAATTGTAATACCCAGGAGCAAAATCATTCTTCTCTTTAATAGCCGCCTGGAACAGACTCTTTGAATCATCGATCAACTGCTTACGTTTGGCCTCGTCCTTTTCCATCAGTGCCAAATCAACTTTGAGCTGACCCAGCTTCAGTGAGAAATTCGGATTGTGTGGCTCCAAACTGAGCGCACTCTGATAGCTCTTCTCCGCTTTATCGAAGAATGTCGCAGCATTGTTGGGAACATTTAGCCCAGCATTCTCATAAACCAGCCCTAATGATTCAACCGCACCAACATCTTTGGGCATCATGCTGACTCCTTGCTCGGACAAACGCACCGCCTCACTCATGAACAAACCAATATCATCAATGCTGGCGTTGGCTCCCTTTTGCCTCTCATTGTTGGCCAGAATCATATATTCTTGGCCGATTTTGACAAAGTAGGTGCCTTCCAATTTGTAAAGGCTAACTGCCTTGCTAAGCCGCTTCACTGAATCTACATTCAGCACTTGATTCTCTTTAGCCACTGATCCCATGTAGCTATCCGCCACCATGATTTTGCCCAAGAAAATGAAGAGTAGCACTGCCCCGGTGCCGACAATAATCACCACGAAACCCAGAGCCAAGGCAAATTTCGGTGAAGTTTTGAGAGACAAGTTAATGCTCTGCTCCTCAGAACCGCTTTCCTTGAGCACCATAATCATGGCTAGAGCGCAAACCAGCGCTCCCAAGAGCAACATCGGACCCTCAGCTCGACCCAGGAAAGAGTTAACCAACACGATCACTGCCGCCGTAATCAAGCCCAGCGAATACACACGATTGCGTTCTCTCCCGCGACTCAATAGATATACGCAGACACTAATAAAGGAGAGCACCATAATGAGAAAAGCGATCGCGCCAATAACCCCCAAAGTTGCGATTGACTCCAAGAAAATGCTGCCACCCCGCACTAAGCGTGTGGAATAAAAGAAATTGTTGTTAAAGTCTTGAGGCTTGTACAAAGCAAAGGCGTGACTATAATTGGCCGGACCACTCCCTATCACCATCTGACCAAAGCCGCCTTTCAGCGAATTCTTGGCCACCTGCCAAGTTAATGAGAATTCTTGTTCGCGCACCAATTCAACTGGCAAATTGTTCACTTTGACTATTTTGCGGAATTGCTCAGTGCCTAGCGGTCCAACTCCCAACCAAAGCACCATAACCACCGCGAAAACCACCATCGGTAGCCAGGTCCAACGCTCCGGCTTCACGATCAGTGAGACAATGTAAATCAGGAGGAAACCAAATCCGACAGCCAGACCAATCCACGGCGTAAATTGGAAAAACAGGAATAGTAGAAAAATATCTAACACCAGGAAAACTAGCAACAGCCCCGTCAAAGTTATCCGCCAAACATTCGCTTTTCCTTTTGCGCCATCTATTGAATGAAGCTTGAAGACAGCGACAATCATAAGTGGGATGAGCATTTCCAGGAACATGCCTAGATTCGAAACTGAAATCAAAGGGCTCACATTCATGAGGGCCAAAACCTTGGCTGGCAAAAATTTCACCCCCATCACTCCGAGCAGCATCCAGAGCGACGCCAGGCCACCCCCCACCAACAACGCGCCAAGAAATTTACGGAAGCGTGCCTCAGTGAAATGACTGGCAATAATGAAATAGGTGAACCCAACGGCCGTAACGCTCAGGAGGCCCCGCGATGGATCACCGAATGATCCCCAAAAGCTGTGCCACTTATCAACAGAAAAAATAGTTGAGAGGACATAGACTCCCCAAAAAAGTACAATCGGAAAATCTAACGGTGTCCGACGAATTTTAATTTCCCCGGCTATCACTCCCTTAGTCACCCAGGATACCAGGGCCACCAACACCCAAAAATAGAAGAAAATCTGTCGTTCAAAGGCCGCTCCTTGCAGGGTGGTACCCAGGAAGAAAATAGGCAACCCGAAAAAGATGGCCATGAGACTGAAGGTAATCAAACCATCCAAGATGCGTGTAGCCAAGCTCCCGCTACCAAGATTAGCCACACTGCTCGAATGCAAAGAGAATCTGCCTGATGAGGCTTGAGAAATTTGTCCTACCGATCTCCGCTCTCCAGAGTTAACAGGAATGTTGGTCATCTCCATAATTTTGTCTCAGCAAAAAATAATTAGAATCGCTCGATTGCATTCTTATTATAGAATAGCTGTGCTTTTTTGCAAACTGTCCTATCCACAGATAGCCGCCTGAACTGGCCAGCTAGCTGTCAGATTCTTCCATTTCAATCACCCACCAATTAAGCTTGATATCCAGTTGAACCGCATTATCAATACGCGCTTCAAAGCCTTCCCCAAAAACGGTTGTTCCAACAAATGGAACCTGCCCGGCCGTTGTCCCGACTGGTGTCAAATATACCTTAGTTCCTGCCCCCACGGCTGCCGTCTTTATTTTGACTACTGTTTCCCCACTAGGGATAGTTACCGTGCCGGCAGTTTCCGCTCCTTTTTGGACCTTAACCACAATTTTTCCCCCTTCCAACACCTGGGCACTCAACTTCCCAAGGATATCCACGTCGCCAGGAGTGGTGACGCGGTCGAGTCCCAGGAGCAGCTTCAGATTGTCGAGGTCTTGTTGGTGGAGGTCCACTTGGGCTAGGAGGACATCCTGGTTGACTTGGAGGGTGAGGGAGTTGATTTGTTGTTGCAGCGTCTCAAGGAGGGTTTCCGTGTTGTTCAGTCTACCATCCAGAGTGGTGAAGGTGCTTTCGATTTGACTGAGTTGGTCATCGATGGAGACTTGGAGCTCATTGAGGGTGGTGATGCTTTGGTCGGTTTGGAGATTGAGAAAGTCAATTTGGTTGTTGTTTTGAATAATATAGAGTGTGTTCTCTTCGGTTTTTTCCAGAAGTTTCATATCGCGATCTTGAAGACTGAGAGAGGCCCAGCCAATAATGTCGTCCATATCAGGAATACCAGGGAGATGTCTATTGGTGGCAACATAGCTTTCTAGTTGGTCCAGTGGCAGGAGGTCATAGCTCGGCTCGAAAACATAGTCAGGAACCGTCAAGGTGGTTCCGTCGTCAATAAAGGATCCGCCAGTTACACGAATGTCGCCGCCGGAGACTTCAAGCTTGGACGTTGGAGAGGTCGTACCGATACCCACAGCCCCCAAAAAATTTGTCTTCTCCGTGACTGAAACAAATAGACTGCTTCCATCTCCAGTCCATGTCCCATGATCATCGTCTGCAACAATCACCTGGTAAGTTCCATCGGCCGATATGGCGGCCGCTTTCCACCACTTGCCAAACTCATCGCCATTATTATAGATATTCCACGTGACTCCATGGTCCGATGAATAAATTATCCAGCCGCCTAATCCGCCGCCATAACTATTGAGCGCCAATTGCCGTGATCCATCAGCTGACATAGCAACTGACGATCCGGAAGACCAAACGCCCGAGGCTGCATAACCTACTGCCCAAGTTTCTCCATAATCGGAAGATGTCCAAATTGATCCGATGTAGGAAGCCGCCGTTTGATATTGCCCGCTGGCAGAGATAGCTACCGTTTGCCAGCTGCGAACGCTTGCCTTGGGAGACCAGCTGTCTCCAAAGTCTGAAGAAACATATATGTTACCGCCCAAAACAGTTGCGGTCTGACGCGACCCGTCAGATGAAATTGAAACCGCTGACCAATCGCGAATCGAATCTTCCGCATTCCATGTACTCCCAAAGTCAGTTGAGACATAGACATAGTCACCCTCGGGAACTGCCGTTTGGCGCGATCCATTAGCCGACACCGACACCGACTTCCAGTTTAGTGTCGCACCAGCTGAGCTCCAGGTATTTCCATAGTCATTCGAGATGTATATTTGTCCGCCGTCCACAACTGCTGTTTGACGCGATCCATCAGCCGACATGGAGACGCTTGACCAATTGAGACTCGGACCCACAGCTGTCCAGTTGCTGCCAAAATCGCTAGAAATAAAGATTTGCCCATTTTTGACCGTCGCCGTGATACGCGAACCATCGGCTGACATAGTCACCGATGACCAAATGCGACTGGACTCTTTGATATTCCAAAACTGAGCGAAATTAGTTAACGATTCGTCATGTCCCTCCGCGTCAGTAATCCTGGTTTTTCCCCAATACAACTCTTGACCCAAATTGGAAATAGTCGTGTCCCCTAGGTGCAACGAACTCGGTCCCAAATACAAGTCTCGCCAACGATTACTCGATGATCCAAGATCATAGGTATCATCGACGGTCGGAATAACATTGCCCGCTACTTCCAGTTGCCCATTAACACGCACCAGGTCATTATCGAATTCTCCATAAATGAGTGGCGTGGCTGAAGCAGAGTTCTCAATGTAGAGTTTATTGGAACCGGTTTCGTTGTAAGCAGCACTATAGCCAAGGAATACGTTCCCGCTGCCAGATACATTAAAACCTCCCGCTCCCAGACCAATCGCCACATTATTGACACCATCTTCAAGGTCCATCAGAGCACCATAGCCCAACGCCACATTCTCCCCTCCTGTAGTAATACTATTCAATGAATAGATGCCTACCGCTGTATTCCAACTGCCTGTACTTAATCCGTCTTGACCATATCCAGACTGATACCCCAAGAATGTGTTTTCTTTGCCAGTGGTATTATAATACCCCGCCTGATACCCGCCGAAGAAGTTAGAGGAGCCGGTGGTGTTGGATCGTCCAGATTGGTACCCAACAAAAGAATTGTAATTGCCAAAAGTCGTATGGTTTCCAGATTGATAGCCCAGGGCTGTATTGGCTAGTCCCTGATCGTTTCTAGCCCAGCTTCCAATTTGAGAATCGACATAAGTTCCTACGACATTAAATGTGTCTCCTGAGACAGACGTAACGATGTAATCTCCGTCGTAATCAGCCGTTCCCCAAATAGCAACTAGCTCCCCGCCAATAAGTGTGTGACCCGTGGAAGTGATGGTAATTTCTCCTCCGCCAGCATCGGCAACGCCTTCAATTGAGCCGTTTTGTTGGGTAATGTCAGCCAACGAAGCGTCACCGATAGCCACTAATCCAGAAGCAACGAGGTTATGGTTTCCGGCGTAACTCCCTATAAAGATATTCGAATTCCCTGTGATATTTTGTCTCCCAGTTTCACCGCCAATAAAATTATTATCGCTTCCTTCGGTAGTATACTCTCCGGCACGCGTACCAAAAAAATTATTCCATCCTCCCGTTGTATTTGAATATCCAGCGGTATAGCCGATGAAGCCATTTCCGTCTCCTGTCGTATTTGAATACCCTGCCTGATACCCGCCGAAGAAGTTTCTGGAGCCAGTGGTGTTGGAGTAACCCGCTTGGTAACCGAGAGCCGTATTGTTGGTAGGAGTGAGGACATACCAATTTCCAGTGGCGTCGTCAGCAACAAAAGCTAGGGTGATATCAAAAACATCCGTATCCACATTGGAAACAATCCACACGCCGTTGTAGTTGGTGGTGTCTGTAATCACTATTTCTTGGTCGTTGGTAAGAGTGTGTCCAGCCGAGGTAACAGTAGTTTTAACTCCCGGTTCGGTGCCGCTGTCAGCAAAAGCAGTGATGGCTCCTGTAGCTTGAGCATCGGGTGCGAGAGAATAGAGGGATTGATAGCCTATCGCCGTATCTCCTGTTCCATAGAAATTGTTTTTTCCAGCGTCTCTCCCAATGAATAATAGATTTGAACCAAGAGCTTTTTCAGCCGCGTAAGCTCCCAAAATAGTTGAATCAGAACCTAATGTCCAATCGCCGGATTGTTGACCGACAATAGTGTTACTGCTTCCATATTGATTGTAATATCCCGCCTCTTCACCTAAAAAGGTGTTTCCATCTCCCGAAACATGACTTTCTCCGGTATAGGAGCCTAGGAATGTATTACTTACTCCAGTAGTATGTAACCTTCCTGCTACTCGGCCGATGAAAGTATTGCTCCCTCCATCAATATTAGAATATCCAGATTGATAACCGATATAAACGTTATCTTGTCCCGTCGTATTCGAATACCCCGCCTGATACCCGCCGAAGAAGTTTTTGGAGCCAGTGGTGTTGGAGTAGCCGGCTTGATAACCGAGGAAATTATTGTAGGAGCCGGTGGTCATAGTGTTAACTCCTCTTCCCGCCTGATAACCGAGTGCCGTATTGAAGCCTTGATCGCGACGGAACCAAGTGCCGACAGCATCATCGGCAACAAAAGCGGTGGTGATAGTAAAGTTGTCGCCGTCCACCACATTGGTAACCGTCCAGTCGCCATTGTAGTTGGTGGTGTCGGTAATAGTAATTAATTCTCCTCCAATAAGACCGTGGCCGGTAGAAGTAATCTGCGTCTCCACCCCCGGATTGCCAGAATAATCGGCGAAAACAGTTACGGAACCGTTTTGTGCATTAAAATATCTTAGTGAGTCTTTTCCGACAGCCACTAAACCAGAAGCGACAGTGTTATATAGCAATGTGCTATCTCCAACCGCTGTATTGTCATCTCCAACCGTTAACTGGCCCAGCGCTTGGTTACCAATAGCTGTGTTGTAGATACCGGATACTGGAATTCCGTTTTCCCACCCGCCCAGAGAATTTGTCCCAACGCCAACGTTGTTACGGCCAGATAACAGCTCCGCTCCGGCATAATCTCCCACCAAAACATTGCTCCTGCCGGGAACACCGCCATATCCCGCATTGTAACCAATAACAACATTCGCTTGCCCACTGTCTGACTCAAAAGCCGTCTGATATCCTAAAAATACATTGCGGTCTCCTGTCGAGTTTCCATACCCCGCCTGATACCCACCGAAGAAGTTAGAGGAGCCAGTGGTATTGGAATTCCCCGCTTGGTAGCCGATGAAATCATTGTAAGAACCAGAGGTGATATTGTTACCGGCTTCATAACCAAAGAAGTTATTATAAGAACCAAAAGAACTGCCGCCGTCAGAGCCGGCACGATATCCAACCGCAGTATTAAAACCTTGGTCTCTTCGGTACCAAGTACCGGCCGCATCGTCTACCGAAAAAACAGTGTCGATACAAAAATTATTCCCATCTATTACATTAGTTACGGTAAAATTGTTGTTGTAATTTGTGGTTCCGATAATAGTTATTAAGGCTCCGCTAATAATTGAAGGGCCCGAATGAGTAACCTGCGTTTCCACTCCCGGATTGGTTGAGCAATCGGCAAAAGCGCTAATCGTTCCACTCTGAGCCTTAAAGCCATTCAGCGCTCCTTCTCCTATGGCCACCAACCCCGAACTATACTTATTAGCGCTAGCCGTGTCGTCTCCCAAAAAAGTATTGCTACTTCCCGTGATATTATTATAACCGGAATAGTAACCGAGAAAAACATTAGAGTTTCCAGTTGTATTTTTACGGCCCGCATCATTTCCGAGAAAAACGTTGAAACGTCCGCTAGTATTTTCGTAGCCGGCACTCCACCCAAAGAAACTATTCTCGTTGCCAGTGGTATTTTGCCAGCCAGTTGACTCGCCGATAAAATTGTTTCGCCGCCCTGTTGTGTTGCTATAGCCTGCGTATTCGCCAATAAAATTGTTGGAGTCTCCAGTTGTATTGGAAAATCCGGCACTTTCTCCGACAAAAACATTCCATCTTCCAGAAATATTGGCATACCCCGCCTGATACCCACCGAAGAAGTTAGAGGAGCCAGTGGTATTGGAATTCCCCGCTTGGTAGCCGATGAAATCATTGAA
>SCTJ01000244.1 GCA_004297805.1 Patescibacteria group bacterium
CTTCGACGACCAGGCTACAGAAATGAACGTGAGGGAGATGATTAAAGCGCTGGTAGAAAAAAAGGCTAACCGCCCGAAGGATGAGAACCACCTGACTACGCGCGAGCGGGAAGTACTGAAGATGCTGGCCGAAGGCGACTCGCTTAAAGAGATTGCTAACAAGCTAAACCTTAGCGCCAAGACCGTTGAGGCCCACAAGTTCCGTATCTACAAAAAACTGGGCATCCATAACAAGGCGCATTTGGTCGCCTACGCGATTCAGGCCAAAATCATCAGGCTTCCGGCCATGGACGAAGGCCGGCCCGAACTTGATCGCCTTACTGTTCCTGCAGTCGGCTAGCTCTTCAAAGCCGTCAGTGTCTGCCGGGGTGCGCAATCTGCACTCCGGCTTTTTTCAACTTTTTGACTTGTTATGCATGCCGCAGGCTTGACATTGGATAAAAAATATTCTATGCTGGCATTTAGTTTTTGTCCGGAAAGGAGGAGTGTTGTAATGAAAAGAATAGATAACCTTTCCAAGGCTTTGGCCTTGGCGCGCAGTATTCAATCCCAACTTAGTCCAGGCGCCCCCGGCACTTCTCCTAAAGAGAAGACGCTGCCGGCAGTAAAACCCCAAAAGCGGCTCCAGCCGAAAGTTTCGGCCAAACCGTCTGTCCGGCCGGTTTTCGCGGCTCAACCTGCAGCCAAACTCTCTACGGCCTTGCCGCGAGTTCCGGTGCTTGCTACTTCAGGGCCTCACGCACTTTCAGTAGCGCCCAACGTTCTGCGTGCACCTGTAATTCAGTTTCCGCTCCAGCCGAAAATTGTCCACCCGCCTGTTCGCACAAAGCAAGCAAGCCGCAGACTTAAGCAGGTTGGGCAGAAGTTGAATTCGCCAAAAGCTCCTTACGAGGAATCGGCGCGCGATAGGCTGGTTCTGGAGCACATACCTCTGGTGAAAGCCATCGCGGTCCGCGTTCACGAAACCCTACCCGTGCACGTTGATTTAGATGATCTGATTCATGCCGGCATCTTGGGTCTGTTTGATGCCGCCAAGAAGTTCAATAAAGAAAGGCAGGTAATCTTCAGCAGTTACTCCAAGCACCGCATTAAGGGTGCGATTATGGATAGCCTAAGGCAGCTGGACTGGGCCAGCAGGGATATGCGAAGGCGGCATAAGCAGGTGGAAGCGGCCATGCATGACCTCACTTCCGAACTTCAACGTAGTCCGACTGACGCTGAAATTGCCCAAAAGTTGGGAGTAACCTTAGGACGATGGCGGGGCATAACCATTGACCTCCGCAGCCTGGGTTTGATTTCCGCCTCTACCCGCGGTACTGAAGGTGACGATCTGCCGGCTCCGGATTTTCCTGACCGCCCTGAACAACGTCCGGAAGCAATCTGCCGGCAGGAGGAATTGGCCAGCGCTTTAAAGTGGGCCATGAAGGTATTG
>SCTJ01000095.1 GCA_004297805.1 Patescibacteria group bacterium
TTCATTTTTGGTGAGTAGCAAAGATTATTTCAAAAAAGAGAGTCCAGTGGCTGGCAGTTTCAGTATGAAGAAAAAATAAGCTTGTGTATAACATCAAACTCGAACAATTTGAGGGACCGCTGGATCTACTGTTGCAATTGATCGAAGATCAAAAGCTCGACATTACCCGGTTGAGTTTGGCGACTGTCGCAGATCAGTACCTCGAGTTTATTGGAAATCGCCAGAATATTACGCTGGAAAATTTGGCTAATTTTTTGTCAGTGGCCTCAAGGCTCATTTTGATAAAATCCAAGGCCTTATTACCGCTCTTGGAATTTTCCGACGAAGAGGAGAAGGAAATCAAGGATCTGGAATATCAGATTCGGGAATACAAAAAATTCAAAGAAATTGCCAAGCAAGTCGCAAAACTGTATGCTGGTCAGGAGGAAAGCTTTTCGCGAGATGGCTATGTGGGGTTTCAAACTATCTTTTACCCGCCCGAGAAGTTGAATGGCTATGATTTGAAGTCAGCTTTTACAAAAGTTCTTTCGGAAATACCGATTATTGAGAAGCTGGAGCAAGAGATGGTACGCGAGGTGATCACGCTTGAGGACAAGATGAATCAATTGCATGCCACTCTGAAAGAGCGAGCCGAAACATCCTTTGCCGAATTGATTATGCAAGCACAGGACAAGGTGGAAGTGATCGTATCATTTTTAGCGATGCTAGAATTGGTCAAGCAGCGAATCATTCAGGTTGAACAAGGAGGATTGTTTAGCGAGATTAAATTGAGACACAAAGAGCCTAGTAATCTAATTGCTTAGTTAAAAACCTGAATCATGGATCCAAATAACCTAAAATCAGCGGTTGAGAGTGTCTTGTTTGCTAGTGGCGAGCCAATAAAGGTTTCCAAATTGGCTAAAATTCTGAATGTGGACAAGCCGGAAATGGAAAATGCCCTTATGCAACTGGGGGCGGAATATGTGGGAAAATCAGCTGGAATTACGCTGGTCAAAAGTGGTGACGAGGTTCAATTAGCTACCAATCCGGCCAACGCTGAATTTGTTAGCCAGATGATGAAAAGCGAATTGCAGGAGGATCTTTCTCAGGCAGCGCTGGAAGTACTTTCGATTATCGCTTACCGAAGTCCAGTCACACGATCGGATATCGAACTTATCCGGGGCGTAAATTGCAGTTATACGTTACGCAATTTACTCTTGCGAGGACTAATCGAACGCAAAGACAATCCCAAGGATAATCGAGGATATATCTATGTGGTCTCCTTTGAATTTTTAAAGAAACTAGGATTAGAATCAATTGAAAAACTACCAGACTACGAAACACTCTCTAAAGATGATCGAATTGACTCAATTGTGAAAACGGCCGAGGAGCAACAAAGTCAGGAAGCAGAGATTAAGCCGACTGAATTGGTGAATCAATCATGACTAGCGTACTAGCTTCGATCGCTCTGTTACTTCTGGCGCCCTTCAATGCGCTGCTTTTTCTGCCGGGCACGCAAGCGGTCATCTCGAAACCAGTAGTTGTGGACTCACAATCGGAACTGCAGGGAGACGTCAAGGGGGCTGAAAAAAATAGACAGGATGAGCAGGCGGACGCACTTTTTCGTCAGGCGCCTATCCAACCAATGCGTAAGCCGAGTGCCTCAAACCTGGTCATTCCCACCGCTCATTCATCAATTGTATTGGATGTTGATTCCGGGACCATCTTGCAGCTGGATAACGCCAAAGAGCATCGACAGATAGCTTCACTGACCAAGATGATGACGGCTATATTGGTGATAGAGAAGGTGCAAAATCTCGACGAGGTTGTAACTGTCGACAGTGATGCGGTTTACACTGAGGGGACACGAGTGGGTTGTCCACGCAGCGGCTATTGTATTACGCAGCGACTTAAGGTGGGGGAGAAGATTTCAGTCTTAAATCTCCTGAAAGCGATGCTGATGAATAGCGCCAATGATGCGGCCATTGCTTTAGGCAAGCATATCGGCGGGACAGAAGAAAAATTTGCGGAGATGATGAATGAAAAGGCTAGGGAGCTGGATTTGAAAGACACTCATTTTTGCACTGCCTCGGGCTTGGAGCCAGAGGGACGTGAAGCGGAATGTTATTCCACCGCCTACGATATCGCTAGGATTGGTGCCTATTCGATGAAATATGAGTTAATCTGGGATATTTTCCGGTTGCCAAATAATACTGAGGTAAAATCGGTCGATGGCACTTGCACCCATACTATTTTGAATACAGATATTGTGCTCAAGGAAATACCGCAGTGCCTAGGGGGCAAGACCGGGTTTACTCCTTTGGCCGGGCGTTCACTGTTGATTGCGGCGTCGGACGAAACCAAAAAACACAAAGTTATTGCGGTAGTGTTGGATGACGAATCTCGCTGGGAGAGTGTCAAAAGAATGATCGCCTGGGCCTTTCAGTCATATGAATGGAGATAAATAAGTTAAAAGTCTATAAAGCTTTTTATTTCAAGAACTTAACGGACCGGTAGCTAAAATATTATGCATTTTGCTCAATTCGAAACAATCCCAGATGTGGTCAACGTGCTGAAAATTATGGCAACGGGATTTTTTGCTTTTGTGCTTGCTTTTGCGCTGACGCCACTTTGGACCAAAATACTTTTCAAATACAAGACTGGTATCAAGATTAAGGAAAATTCGGTTGACGGAAAAAAGCTGACTTTTGTGAACCAATTGCATGCGGCTAAGGCTGGAACGCCGACCATGGGCGGCGTCATAATCTGGGTGTCGGTGCTAATCTTGGCTTTCGGGTCACATTATTTGTTTCCGATTTTAGCCAAGTGGTTCAATATTAATTTCATTGCTCGTCTAGACTTTCTGAGTCGGCGCCAAGTTTGGTTGCCGCTTTTTGTCTTGGTTACTTCTGGCGTGTTGGGATTGGCTGATGATTTCATGAGCGTTAGGGGCATTGGCAAAAATAAGGGCGGCGGCATGCGCTTTGCCATGCGATTTTGGTGGCTGATTTTGATTGCCGGTGTCGGTGCTTGGTGGTTCTATGGCAAGTTAGGTTGGGATGGGATCCATGTGCCCGGGATTGGTGACTTCGACATCGGTTGGTGGTATGTCCCACTGTTCATATTTGTGATTCTTTTTTCGGCTATTTCATCTAATGAAACAGATGGACTTGATGGGTTGAACGCCGGAGTGTTACTAATCTCTTTTTCTGCTTTCGCAACTATTGCTTTTATCAATGGGCGTACTGATCTGGCGGCTTTTTGCGCGGCCATCACAGGTGCGCTGCTGGCCTTTCTTTGGTTTAATATCTATCCAGCGCGGTTTTTCATGGGGGACACGGGCGCCATGGCGTTGGGTACGACGCTAGGGGTGGTGGCTATGCTGACCAATTCAGCCCTGGTGCTTTTTGTGATTGTGTTTATTTATGTGCTTGAATCCGGGTCAGTGGTCATACAATTATTCAGCAAGAAGTTTTTGCATCGCAAGGTCTTTCTGGCTGCGCCGCTGCATCATCATTTTGAAGCCAGGGGTTGGCCTGAGCCCAAGGTAGTTATGCGCGCTTGGGTGTTCACAGCAGTCACAGCACTAGCTGGTCTAATTATCGGTATTTTGGGAATGGGAAAATGATTAATTTAAAGTTTAAATCTCAAAATTAAAAATTAATGAGTCGCTTCGCGACTGTTGATCTTTATGATGCGAAGAATCCAAAACGCAGATCTGAGGAATAAAAAAGTCTTAATGCGAGTGGATTTTAACGTGGCAGTAGACAATAAAAATGCCAAGGAAAAATACAAAATTTTTGCGAGCAAGGCGACAATTGATTATATCCTCTCACAAGAAGGAGCAAAGTTGGCGCTAGTGGGACACCTGGGGCGACCCACCGCTCTCAAAAACTGCTTGCTTGGCAATGAGCTATTAATCAATCATCCGGAAATTTCAATTGATTCGGAATTTTCGTTGAAACAGTTGGCGGATGATGCAGAACGGATTTTGGGTATTGAAGTCAAATTTGTGGAGGACTGTATTGGAGAGAAAGTTAAGGCAGCCCAAATTTGCCAATATCGCGGGGAAGTCTTGCTACTGGAAAACGTGAGGTTTTATTGCAATGATGAGAAGAATGACCAGGAATTTGCCAAACAGCTGACTGAAAATTTTGACATTTTTGTTAATGACGCTTTCAGTGTTTGCCATCGCGATCAAGCGTCGGTGACCGGTGCGGCCAAGTTATTGCCAGCCTATGCTGGATTTTGGGTAGAAAAAGAGATTGAAAATTTGGAGAAAATAAAAAATAATCCCATGGCTCCAGCGGTGGCGATTATTGGGGGTGCCAAGATTGAGACGAAGTTGCCACTTATTCAGGCGTTTGAAAAAACCTACGA
Source organism: Patescibacteria group bacterium (assembly GCA_004297805.1). Taxonomy (GTDB): domain Bacteria; phylum Patescibacteriota; class Minisyncoccia; order Moranbacterales; family SCTJ01; genus SCTJ01. The sequence continues at coordinate 4,360 of SCTJ01000095.1, forward strand.
CTACATTTTAGTGGGAGGGAAGATTGCCAATGAAGCGATTGATCAGGGACTAAAGTTTTCAAATAAGGTAATCTTGCCCGTGGATTTCGCTGAGGGACGGATGGATATTGGACCTAAGACCATTGAGAAATTCAAAGAAATAATTAAAACCGCTAAAACAATTGTTTGGAATGGGCCAATGGGGAAATTCGAGGAAGAGCCTTTTGATATGGGTACCAACGAAATTTTGGACGCAGTGATTGAAAGTCAGGCGTTCACGGTTATTGGTGGAGGAGAAACAGCGGAAATTTTGGAAAAGCGCAATCTGATTGACCGGGTTTCCTTTGTTTCAACTGGTGGGGGCGCAATGCTGGAGTATCTTTCTGGCAATGTAATGCCAGGAATTGAAGTCTTGCAGTAGAGGCAACTAACCAGTTTGTAAGGGTGTTTCATTCAAGAAATAAATGCTTTTCTTGTTAGGGGTTTTTGTGGTATACTAACCCCAGTGAAAGCTTATTTTTACCATGGAAAAATATGTCCAACATTAAGGATGTCGTAGCACGGGAAATTCTTGATTCACGCGGGAATCCGACAGTTGAAGTGGATGTAACTTTGGAGAGTGGTGTCGTGGCTACGGCCGCTGTTCCTTCTGGTGCATCGACCGGAACTTTTGAGGCATTGGAGCTCAGGGATGGTGACCAGAAGCGCTACGGCGGTTTGGGAGTGCAGATGGCGGTGCAAAATGTGAATGCCAAGATTCGTCAGGCGGTCATAGGCATGGATGCTTTTGAACAAAAGGCGGTAGATAAAGCGATGCTAAAGTTGGATGGAACCCCAAACAAATCCAATCTGGGAGCTAATGCGATTTTGGGTGTGTCGTTGGCAGTTTGCCGGGCAGCAGCCATGGAAAAGGGCCAGCCTCTATATCAATACATTCGCGAAGCGTTCAGTTTCAAGGGCAAAAAGTTCAGTTTGCCCATCCCCATGTTTAATGTGATCAATGGTGGCAAGCATAGTGATTCGGGACTTTCCATTCAAGAATACAAGCTCGTTCCAAGCGGTGTGGCTTCTTTCAAAGAGCAATTACGAGCAGGCAGTGAAGTTTTTCATGCTTTGAAAAAGTTATTGGAAGCCGAAAATATGAGTACGGGCGTGGGGGACGAAGGTGGATTTGCGCCACGACTTGAGAGCAACGCTAAGGCCCTGGAGGCTATTAACCGAGCTATTGAAAAAGCCGGCTATATTCCCGGAGAACAGGTGAGTGTGGGCATTGATGCGGCGGCAAGTTCATTTTACAGCGAGACTGAAAGTCAATATGTGTTCAGGCCAGAGAATGTTAACTTGAATCGTGAGATGTTGGTCAACATTTATGCTGAATGGATTCAGAAATACCATGTCATTTCAATTGAAGATGGACTCAATGAGAATGATTGGAGCGGCTGGCGGGCGATGAATGAAAAATTGGGGGGCAAGGTGATGTTGATCGGTGACGATTTGTTGGTTACTAACGTGGAAAGACTCAAAACAGCTATTGCGGAAAAGGCTTGCAATTCAGTTCTGATCAAGGTTAATCAAATCGGATCTCTGAGTGAGACGGTGGACTGTATTAAGCTGGCCCAAAAACAAGGAATGAAAACCGTAATTTCGCATCGCTCCGGAGAAACGACCGATGATTTTATCGCTGACTTGGCAGTAGGGGCTGGCGCGGAATATATCAAGTCCGGGTCACTTTCTCGAGGAGAGCGAATTTGCAAATACAATCGTTTGTTGAGAATCGAGGAGCGACTGGACTAGTTTTTAGGGATTAGCTTTTAGCTTTTTAGGATCTAAGACGTAACACCTGTAAGTTAACCTCCCCCATAACCTGAATTATGGAAATGAAAACAAAAATAGTTTGTATTGGAACCGCCTCAAAAGATATTCTACTGCCCATTAATGATGGACTTGTTTTGGAGACGCCGGAGGATGTGACGGCTAAGGTGAAAATTGCCTTTGAATTGGGAGCCAAGTATCAAATTGATGATCGGTTTGAGGCGATCGGTGGGTGTGCGGCTAATGTCTCAGTCGGGCTGACCCGGCTCGGGATGACTGCCTATTGCTATAGCCGAGTAGGGGTAGATCAGTTGGGAAAATGGATTGTGGCCGAGCTTGATAAGAACGGCGTCTTCACAGATCTGGTGCAGGTAGATGAAGTTTGTAAAAGTGATCTGTCCGCAATTTTGGTGCATCAAAAGTTGGAAGATCGAGTGGTCTTTTTTAATCGAGATGCCAACGAGCGACTCGAAATTCATCCGGAGCAGATAGCCGGTTTCGACTGGGTCTTTGTGAGTGCCCTAAATGGGAATTCAGATGCCGACTGGACTCAGCATTTGGATTCGATTATTCAGACAGCGGTAAATCGTGGCATTAAGGTTATCCTCAATCCCGGTCAAAAAAACATTAAAGATAACGTGATCAAAGTGCTGGACGCGGTGCGACATACAACCATTCTAATTTTGAATAAGGATGAGGCAGTAGAAATTATTTTGGGAGGTCAGCTAGGTAGTGGCGAATCATTAAACGACGAAGTTTTTCTGGCGCGGACGCTGGCAGCCGAAGGTCCAAGCATCGTGGTTGTTACTGATGGGGCGCGTGGAGCCTGGGGTTATTGTGCCGAAGAAGCTTGGCATGCTAATTCGCTTCACGAAAATGTGCTGGATACTATTGGCGCGGGTGATGCATTCACCAGTGCTTTTCTGGCGGGCTATTTTAGCGGGCAGCCGATTAAAGTCAATCTTGCCTGGGGGATTGCTAATAGCTCCAGTTCCATTCGGTTCTATGGCGCAATAGATGGGTTGTTGGACAGAAAAACGCTTGAGGAGCGTGTTGGCCAGGTGGCTGTGGAGCGGATCGGATAGATTTTGTTTTCAAATAGTAAGTCGCGTTTCTCGTATGTCATTTTTAGCGGGGCTGCTTAGAGGGAAAAATGAACCACTGTTGGTGTTGGATATTGGAACTGAGGTTGCCAAGGCTTTGGTGTTTTTTGTACACGAGAAAGAGAAAAAAGGGATTATTGTCGGCACGGGCAAGGTGTGGCAGCGTCGGGGGAACATGCAGAGTGGTGCCGTCTCGGACATTTCTGGTGTGATCGCTACCTGTCGTGAGGCGATTGAGATGGCAGTGCAACAAGCGAATGTGAAGAAGGTGAAGAGGGCTATCATTGGCGTGGCGGGAGAATTGGTGAAGGGGACCACGACCACAGTTCATTATGAGCGTAAGCGCCCAGAAGTACGTATTGAGCTTTCTGAGCTCAAGGATATCATCCGTAAAGTTCAAGAAAAGGCCTATGAACGTATTCGCAAGCAGTTGGCTTGGGAAACTGGGCAAGATGATATTGAGATCGAGCTAGTCAATGCGGCGATTATCGACGTGAGGATTGATGGTTATCAAGTCACTAATCCGCTTGGTTTTCAGGGTCGAGACGTATCAGTTAGCGTGTTTAATGCCTATGCGCCGATGGTGCATTTGGGAGCTATTCAGACTATCGCTGAGGAACTGCGGGTGGAGCTGTTGAGTATCGCGGCGGAGCCATATGCGGTGGCACGTTCAGTTGACTACGAGGACTTGCTTGATTTCAGTGCGATTTTCGTGGATATCGGTGGCGGCACAACGGATATTGCCGTCGTGCGTAATGGAGGACTGGAAGGCACGAAAATGTTTGCTCTGGGAGGGAGGGCGTTTACCAAACGTTTGTCACAAGAACTGGGCATTGGATTGGACGAGGCTGAGAAATTGAAAATTAACTATGCTGAGGGTCGACTGGGGGAAGACGTGACTGCTAAACTCGAAGAAATATTACGGAACGATTGTCATGTTTGGCTGAGTGGTGTGGAATTGTCGCTGGTTGAATTTGCTGAAGCTGACGTCTTGCCATCCAAAATTTTGCTGTGTGGTGGCGGTTCGGCCTTGCCGGGAATCAAACGCGCACTGATGTCGCCCGAATGGACCAAAAACTTACCGTTTGCCAAAGCACCGACCGTGAGCTTCCTGCAACCGCGAGATGTCTCGCGCATGATGGACAGCACAAACTCGCTCAAAACCCCGCAAGACGTAACTCCCATGGGTCTAGCTAACTTGGCTATTGATATGCTAGGTGAAGAAAAAATACTCTCAAATATTTTGAAACGTGTGGTTGAAGATATTCAACGACAGCGTTAAAATTTTTTTATGTATCAAGTCATCTACATCGATATCGACGAGGAGATTACCTCTATTATCGACCGATTGCGTAAGACAAAGTCGGAAGACATTTTTTTTGCCGTGCCCAAACGGGCGCTTATTTTGCAAAGTGTGGTGAGTTTGAAATTGCTCAAGCGTGAGTCAGACAAAGCCGGGAAACATATTACTTTTGTGTCGCAAGATGAACAAGAGCGCCAGACAGTTGAAAAGGCAGGTATTTTGACACGCGTTTCGCTAGATGGATTGGATGCCACGAATGAACTTAAAGAGCGGGTTAGTCCGGGTGTAGTTGAGGAAAAAGTTTTGGTTGTCAAAAAGAGTCCTCAACGCAAGAATGGTCGCAAGAAAGCTGAGGAGCTTGGAACCGCCGATTTCTATGATGCGGAAGTGGCAGTAGCGGCTGTTGCTAAACCTCGCGAGCGCGAAGCGGTACGTCGACCAACCCTGGATGGCTTTAGCGGGTCAGCCAATCGGACAGTGAGTCAGCCAGTGAAGCCGCCATCGACTATGCCCAAGTTTTCAGCGGTTAGCTCGACAGCTACTCCAGCGACGCCTATGACTGAGCCAAGTTTGTCAGTGACGCCTACAGTGGCGGCAGGACCTTTGTCAACTTCAGTGATGGCGCAAGCGTCAAATAATCGGGAAGAAATGCTGAAGAGTTTTTTTGCCCCAGTCGAAAAACCACAAACCCAAAGAACGATTCCCAAAAAAATGGCACCCATTGAACCAATCGAAGAAATCTCCCATTCGACACCGGTGCCACGCATGATCCGCAAACTGCTCATCTTGTTTGTGCTATTTTGTGTGCTGGTGGCGGTGGGAGTAGGCGGGTATTTGTTTTTGCCTAGCGCGACAGTTAATGTCAGACTCAAGGACCAAATGGTGGAAAAAGATATGGAGCTTAAGGTTGAAGCGCGGGCCACAGGGGTTGATAATCCATCGCTGACCATCCCGGGTCGGGTGGTAGAAAATGAAAAAGTCTACACCTATTCCTATACGCCGACCGGTTCGACCGGTCGTTCGTCATCGACGAGTGGCCAGAAAGCTCATGGTACAGTGGTGATTTATAATGAATTTAGTTCAGCGCCCCAACCATTGGTGGCTACGACCCGGCTGCTCTCAGCAGATAATAAGCTGTTTCGCATCGTGCGCGGAGTAACTGTTCCGGGGATGGTTGAGGCTGGCGGGAAGACTCAGCCAGGAGCAATCGAGATAGAGGTCGTGGCTGATCAAGCTGGTTCTGAATTCAATATTGAACCGACAACTTTCACTATCCCGGGATTCGAAGGCAGTCCTAAATATGAAAAATTCCGCGCTAAATCTACCAAAGCCATGCTGGGTGGCGGAGGTGGAGTCGCAGCCTCTCCAAACGCGCAGGCGCAAGTGATTCAGGGAGATATTGCGAGTGCCAAAACAAAATCGGAGAGTGATGCTAAGCTCAAGGCGGCCGATGATCTGAAGGGTGGGCTCGAGCGCGGTTTGATTTTGGCTGATGGAATTGCCGATATTTCAATCCTAGAGTCGGTCTCACCGGCCAAGGTGGGGGAAGTGACCAATCAATTCTCCTATAGCGTACGCACGAAAGTGCGGGCGATCGTTTTTTCCGAGCAAGATGCCAAGACATTGTTTGAACAATATGCACGTGGCAACGCTCCGGCGAGTGCGACCAAAACTGTCGTGAAGTTGGAATACGGCGTTGGTTCGGCTAACTGGGGGGCACAGACGGCTTATGTCAAAGTTCACGGCAAACTGAGCTATGACACGGAATTGGATGTAGCCCAATTCAAGGCCGACCTAGTGGGCAAGCAGCAAGAAGAAGTGCGGGATGTGATTCAACGCTATCCACAAATCAAAGAGGTTGAGCTATTCTTCTCGCCCAAGTTTATGCCAGAGAAATTTCCTCAGTATCCAAAGCGAATTAACATTGTTATAGATTAACCATGGATGTTATCGGCTAATGTCCCAAGCCGGGATTGTTAGATCGATTTTATGACTTAAATAAGCGTTTTTTCGAGCACGAACCGTTAATTGACAAACGAGGTAAATAGGTGTAGAGTAACGTCGGAATGGGAAGGAACGAGAAAGCGGTTCGATCTTTCTGTGCTCCCTCTCGCTGTATAATCAGTAATGAACTACGAAGATGTCGGAAACATTTACCGATCAGGAGTTCCTGGAGTTCACCGTCAAGCTCTTGGTGGACAATCCAGAAGATGTGAAAGTAGAGCGCAAGATTGATGAGATGGGCGTGTTGATCACGCTGGATGTCAATCAGAAAGACATGGGCATGGTGATTGGTCGCGAAGGGGCCACTGCCAAAGCGCTCAGGACAATTCTGCGGGTTATCGGAGCACGTAACAACGCTCGGGTGAATCTCAAGATTAACGAGCCAGCTGGTTCTGAACGAGCCACCCGTGAGCCGAGAGAGGTGCGAGAGCCTCAGAAGAAGAGCCTGGACGAAGTGATGGGCAATATCCAAATTTAGTCTCTAGACTTTTTCCAAAACCCCGCTTAGGTCAAACCAAGCGGGGTTTTTGGTAGCCAAGACGATGCGTGCTTGCGTCGAATCGACAATTTGCTATCTTCGATATACAGGATTAAGTTCACTCGATTTTTCATGGATGACAAGATTCAGAAAAAACTAGCTCAGCGTCTAGCCTCAAAACGTCGGACGCGTCGTGTTGATCAACGAAAATCATGGTTTTGGGTCAAGCAATTTTTGCTAGGCATTTTTGATGCAAGCTTACTACTGCTGATTGGGGTGGTGGGCTATGTCGGGTATCTTTTCTATAGCACTCCTAAGGCGGAGCTTATCCACCGTCCGATTGCCCAAACATCGGTGATCTATGATCAGAGTGGAGAGCATGTGCTCTACAAAATACACGGTGAAGAAAATCGTAAGGTAGTGTCGCATGATCAAATCTCCGACGAAATTCGAGTAGCGACTATCGCTACTGAGGACGATTCATTTTATTCACACTTTGGCATTGATCCGTTGGCAATCCTCAGAGCTCTGCGAGTAAATTTTCAGGAGAATGACTTACGGCAGGGAGCTTCAACTATTACGCAGCAGTTGGCTCGCAATGTTTTTTTGACTCGAGAAAAAAGCTGGAAGCGCAAAATATTGGAAGCCGTCTTGGCCATCAAAATTGAGACCCGTTATTCCAAGGACGAAATCCTGGATTTCTATCTGAACGAGGTTCCTTACGGTTCGAATGCCTATGGGATTCAATCGGCGGCGGAGATCTACTTTGGGAAAAATGCGGCCGATTTAACGCTGGAAGAGGCTACGCTTTTGGCCGCGCTTAACAAAGCTCCGACCTATTATTCACCCTATGGAAATCACGCCGACGAGCTGGTGGTGAGACAAGGGATGATTTTGCGTCGAGTCGAAGAACTGGGTTTGCGCGATCAGACGGTGGTGACCACCGCGAGACAATCGGATGCATTGGCCAGGGTCATTCCTTTTCGGGAAGCCATCGAAGCTCCCCACTTTGTGTTTTTTGTGCGAGAGCAACTGGAAAAATTGTATGGTCGGGAAGCAGTTGAGGAAGGTGGGTTGCGAGTCATCACGACATTGGATTATGACATGCAGAAAAATGCCGAACGGATTGTGCGAGAAGCGGTGGCGCAGAGTGGTCCGCAACACGGATTTCATAATGCAGCTCTATTGGCGCTAAACCCTCGATCGGGTGCAATTCAGGCGATGGTGGGCAGCAAAGATTTTTTTGATGAACGGGATGATGGGCAGGTGAACGTGACTATTCGGCCGCGGCAACCCGGATCCTCCTTCAAGCCAATTGTTTATGCGACGGCTTTCG
>SCTJ01000164.1 GCA_004297805.1 Patescibacteria group bacterium
CAGCGCGCAGCAGCAGAAAGTCGTAGGCGGCGCGGAAGCGCGGCTGCTCGATCATGCGCAGCAGCGACTTGCCGGCGCGCTTGTCGAAGCGCGGCTGCAGCAGCCAGATTTCCTTGATGTCGCCGACCGTGCGGCGCGTGATCGCCAGCTTCTCGGCCTGAAGATCGAGGACGTCGTCCATGGCCGCGTACAGCGCCGGGATCGGCAGTTCCTGGGCCGCCTTGCGCTTGACCCAGGTCGCCAGCACCTCGTGCCACAGCAGCGTGGCGAACAGAAAGCCCGGCGAAGTCGTCTTGCCGGCACGCACCCGCTCGTCGGTATTGCCGAGGGCCAGCAGCACGAACTTTTCGCCCAGCGGCTGCTCCAGGATCACGTCGAGCAGCGGCAGCAGGCCGTGGTGCAGGCCTTCGTCGCGCAGGCGCTTCACGCATTCGACCGCATGGCCGGAAAACAGCAGCTTCAGCATTTCGTCGAACAGGCGCGCCGGCGGCACGTTTTCCATCAGCGCGGCCATCTCCTTGATCGGCGCGCGCACCGCCGCGTCCAGGGTCAGACCGAGCTTGGCGGCGAGGCGGACCGCACGCAGCATGCGCACCGGGTCCTCGCGGTAACGCGTGCGCGGATCGCCGATCATGCGCATCGTCTTCTTCTTCAGGTCGTCGACGCCGCGGTGGTAGTCGAACACGGTTTCCGTGACCGGGTCGTAGTAGAGCGCATTGACCGTGAAGTCGCGCCGCGCCGCATCCTCCTCCATCGTGCCCCAGATGTTGTCGCGCAGCACGCGGCCGTGCTCGTCCTTCAGCGTGTTCTCGTCGTGGGCGGCACGGAAGGTCGATACCTCCAGCGTCTCCGCGCCCATCATCACATGCACGATCTGGAAGCGCCGGCCGATGATGCGCGAGCGGCGGAACAGCGCGCGCACCTGGTCGGGCGTGGCGTCGGTGGCGACGTCGAAATCCTTCGGCTCGATGCCGGCGATCAGGTCGCGCACGGCGCCGCCGACGATGTAGGCCTTGTGTCCCGCACCTTGCAGCACCTCGCAGGTGCGCCGGGCGCCGGAAGGTACCCGTGCGCGGTCGATGCCGTGGCGGGCATGGGAAATCGTCGCCGGTTCGTGCCGGCTCGGGGCATCGCGCCTGAATACGCGGCGCAGCAGCTTGCGAATCATCTGAGGGTTGACGCGGAAAAGACGCCAATGATACCGGAAGTGCCCCCCGCGCCGGGGTTTATGGGAGCGTCGCGCTGCTCGGCCCGCGACATCTGCGCGGCTCTGGCACGACCCGGCTGCGGCCCCGGGGCAGCCGGGGCGCCGAACTTGCCGTGCCGCCGACGGGTCAAACACCGCGGTTGGGGCGTGTCC
>SCTJ01000110.1 GCA_004297805.1 Patescibacteria group bacterium
GCCATTTTGCATATGCCGACCATCAAGCCCTTGGACCATGAAACTTTATTTCACTACGTGCGGCAAACGTCCGTGGTGGTGACTATCGAAGAACATTCCATCATCGGCGGTTTGGGCAGTGCGGTAGCCGAGGCCATCCTGGAGGCGAATTTTGATTCCGTTAAGAATTTTAAGCGCCTGGGCATCCCGGATGTCTTTCCCGCGGGTTACGGCAGCCAGGACAGCATGATGGCCAAGTACGACATCACGGCGAAAAACCTTTGCGCCACAATCAAGCAGTTAAAGGATTCGAAGATCAACGTTTAACATGAGCTCTAAACCTGTTTACATTTTGGGCATCTCCGCGTTTTACCACGACAGCGCCGCCTGCCTGGTCTCCGATGGAAAAATCTTGGCCGCGGCCCAGGAAGAGCGCTTCACCCGCAAAAAGCATGACGCGGCTTTTCCCCGAAAAGCGGTGGATTACTGCCTTAAGCAGGCCGGCATCACGATCAAGGACGTGGCGTATGTGGGATTTTATGAAAAGCCTTTTTTGAAATTCGAGCGCCTGTTGTTGACCTATTTGAATTTTGCTCCTAGGGGCTTGCGTTCTTTCTTAACGGCCATGCCTTTGTGGCTTAAGGAAAAGATCTTTCTCAAGGACCTGATCGCCCAAGAGCTGGGATTCGACGGCGATATCATTTTCCCGGAGCACCACGAATCACACGCAGCTTCCGCCTTTTTCCCTTCGCCTTTCCAGAAGGCCGCCATCCTGACCATGGACGGCGTGGGCGAGTGGACCACGACCAGCTTCGGTGTGGGCGAAGGCAACACCATCCGTCTGGATGCGGAAATCCGTTTTCCACATTCACTGGGGCTTCTGTATTCCGCGTTCACCTATTACTGTGGTTTTCGCGTCAATTCCGGCGAGCATAAGCTTATGGGCCTGGCGCCTTACGGCGAGCCAAAATATGCGGATCTTATCCGCAGGGAACTGGTAGACATCAAGCCGGACGGTTCTTTCCGTCTTAATATGCGTTATTTCAATTATTGTGCCGGCCTGACCATGACCAATGACTACTTCCACCGGCTTTTTGGCCGTAAGCCCCGTCAGCCGGAAGCGGAAATCACCCAGCTGGACATGGAAGTAGCCAGTTCCATCCAGCAAGTTACGGAAGAGATCATGTTGAAGATGGCCAATCATGTGCAGGAGACAACCGGCTGCGAAAATCTGTGCCTGGCTGGAGGTGTTGCCCTTAACTGTGTCGGCAACGGCAAGATCATGAAAAAAGGAAAATTCAAGAACATCTGGATCCAGCCTGCGGCCGGCGATGCCGGAGGCGCGCTGGGCTGTGCCTTATTCATATGGTACCAATATCTTCAGAATCCCCGCCAGGCCGACGGAGTTCATGATGCCCAGCAGGGGTCCTGTTTGGGGCCGGGTTTTTCCCAGGATGAGGTGGAGATATTCTTAAAAAATAAGGGCCTTTCCTATGAAAGGCCCAACGGCGACAAGATTTTTAACCGGGTGGCTGAATTGATTGAACAGGAAAAGGTCATTGGATTGGCCCAGGGCAGGATGGAATTCGGCCCCCGGGCCTTGGGCTCGCGCAGTATCATCGGGGACGCGCGTTCCCCCAAAATGCAGGAAGAAATGAATATGCGGATCAAATTCCGGGAATCATTCCGGCCTTTTGCGCCCAGCGTCCTGTCGGAAAAAGCAAAGGAGTATTTCGATCTTTCCCGCGAAAGTCCGTACATGCTGTTGGTGGCCCAGGTCAAAGAAAACCAGATTGAGGCCTCTTCGCGCGAAAATCCGGCCAAGGGCATTGGCCGTCTGAAGGTGCGGCGGTCAACCATACCGGCGGTGACGCATGTGGATTATTCCGCGCGGGTGCAGACTGTGGACGGCCGGCGCAACCCGTTTTTTTACAAAACCATCGAGGCTTTTTACCAAAAAACCGGCTGCCCGGTCATCATCAACACCTCTTTCAATATCCGCGGGGAACCGATTGTTTGCAGCGTCGAAGACGCTTACCGCTGTTTTATGTGTACGAACATGGACTATCTGGTTTTAGACGGGTTTATCCTGGACAAAACCCAACAGCCGGACAGGGACAAATATAAAAAAGAGCAGATTTCACAGGTGTTGGATTGATATGAACAAGGAAAAGAAGAATTTAGTGGTGTTTGGATATGGACTGGCGGTCATTGCGGCTGTTTTGGGCTTCGTGCATTTTTTCAAACACGGTTTTCATTTTATTTGCGGCGTATTTTGGGCATGCAGTGTTACATTCGCGGTCATCACCCGCTGGGATTATCTGGC
>SCTJ01000131.1 GCA_004297805.1 Patescibacteria group bacterium
GCTAGCACGGGAGGTTCGGCCGGAGTCGTAGGCGGCACCTCGAACGTGCTAGCCGAGACGATAACCGGAGCGATGGCCCCCGGCACTGTGGACGTGCGGATAGGCGCGACCTTCGTCAGCGACCCGTTTCGGTTGTTCACGAGATAGAGCTGCCCCGATAGCGGGCCGGTGCAGTCCTTCGACGAGAGCGGGTTGACGGCATCACTGCTGTTGCAGGACTTCGTGACCAGCCCGAGCTGTAGGTCGGCTGTCCGCTGGCTGTTGTTGAGAATCAACTGCTTCAACCGCTTTACGAAGTCGCTGCTATCGGACGAAGGCCCGGACCAGACGCCCTGCGTCATATCGTTACCAGCCCAGCGGGCGGCACCATGATCCCGCGCTCACACAGGTTGTCGCCCGACTGCCCCTGCCCGGCCGGCGTGATCGTCTGCGTCAAGGCCATGACGTAGCCGCCAACGTCTGTCATGTTTCGGACGTAGTCGCTGATCGCCTCGGGATCGCCGATCGTCTCGTTCGGGAGGATGCGTCCCTGACGCGCGTAGGCGACTCCATACTCCAAACGCATCCGCCGTATGGCTACCGCATGCGCCTCCGCTGCGTCTTCGAGGTCCGCGATGTACTCGTTCTTCTCGATGGGCGGGAAGTTGAGGTCCGTCATCGTGACCGTGTGCTGGAACGGCTGCTCTTCTGTTACCGGCTCTGTCTCGGCCGCGCTGGGCGGGAGCGGCAGATCGCCAGTACCCGTCTCGGTAGATGCCTCCACATGCGGCGGATCGCCGTAGTATCGGATCGTCGCCGTCGAATGTGACCATCCGTCGTTGCCGTCGCCCGCCCACGACTCGCGCTTCTTTAGGTTGAAGCCGATGACGATATACGTTCCGTCACCGAACGTGATAGTCGCGGCCTGCACGTCCCCCTCGGCCGCAACGAGAGTGTACGTCGTGAGCGCGTATCCGAGCGCTACCGTCAGCGGGTTCACGTCCCACACGGTCACGGCGGTTTCGAGCAGTCCGTAGATTGCGGCGTCATCGTAGCCGTACGTGTAGACCGTCTGGTACTTCGGGATGCATGGATCGAAGGGCGATCCACCGGGCACGGCCGGACCTGGGTAGACGATGAGCGTCGCAACCTCAGAGAGCAGGCCGAAGGCGCCAGTCTGGTCCTGCCCCTCTGTCTTCAGATAGATGCCAACACGGCGAGTCGGTTGCGCGTAGACGCCGGAAGTTGTGGTGTACCAGAACGGCTCTTGCGATGCGACGCTGTCGAAGAACTGCTGCGTGGTTATCCGCCCGATGATCGCTCCGAAGGCATACGTCGTAGTCGTCACCGTCTGCGTGAACCGTGCCGAGAGGTCTAGCGTCGGGAGATACGTGGGCGTCCCGTGGAAGCCGTATCCCCACGTAACGGTCGTGTACGTTCCGTCTTGCGTGAGCGATCCGTTTCCCCACGAGGACTGCCCCGGCCCGATCGCCGATCCGCTGATCGTCCAGCTCGTGACGGGCGATCCCGGCGGTGTCTCCTTCATCTCCAAGTAGGACAGTCCGTCGTTCTCGCTGAAGTTACAGAGCGAGTTATCCGGATCGATCGCGGCCCCCAGCCAGTACGATTCCGGCAGAAGGATCAGTGTCCCCGGCGTGTCGCTCTCGATCGCGTACCAGCCCTCGATCTCACAGTAGCGGGTAAGCATCTGTTGGAATGTGACGCCGCTCCGGGGCACGGCCTTGCGCGGGATGGCCCCGGTCGGCCCGTTGATTGTGAGATCGTAGCCGGCGGAGAGAGCCGCCGCGACAAGGATGTCCCTGCGGCAGACGCGGGAGAACGCGGGGAGATTCACGCACACCTGAGCGCTGAGGATGTCGGCCAGCCACGAGCGCGCGTTGAATTGCCCGGCAGGATTCCACGGCTCGTCGTTAGGGCTAGGCTGGACGAAGCCGGAGAATGCGCGCCACGTCTCTACCAGCCCGAACGGTCCACTCTGGAAGTCGATCGTGACCGGCTCTTCTTGGACCGAGATGCTGTTGGCGTTCCGATAAGCGAGCCGCGGGTCACGGAGCGAGAACCGAGCAGTACGCACCTCGATGTAGTTCTCTAGCGTGCGTCTCACCTCAACCGGACCGTCCAGCGTGGAGGAGAAGTCCACCCCGCCGATCGTGACGACCATCCCGTTCTGACGGACGGGCAGTGCATACAGGCCGGTTCCTACGCCGGTCGCGAAGGCCAAAAACCGGGTCCTATCAAGCGTGAGAGTCGCCTCCGCCGCACCTGTATCGCCCCCGTCGATATTGACCGACCCGCTGCACGTAACCGTTGGATACGGCTGCTGGATCGTTACGGTGGCAGACATACCGATCGACTCAGGCAACGGTGTTGATCTCCACGGCGATGAGGTCGCGCGTCTCCTTCAGCGGCTCGGAGCCCTTGAGCGGGCGCTTGCTCGCCCCGCTCTGCTGCCAGTCAATTTTCGCGAGGTAGGACGGCACGTAGCGGATGCGCACGATGTCACCAGGATCAGGCGTGTCGCCTAGCGTGAAGGCCGTACGTCCGGTCGCAGCGACGGTCCCCGCCGTGAACGTGGTAGGCGTGCTGTTGATCATCGCCACGGTGTCGTACTGCGTCCCCGCAGGCCAGAGACCGGAGTCGATGACGGACTTGAACGGCGCCCGGAGCGTCTGAGGCGACCACGCGCCGGACGGAACGGTGAATACCTCGGTCTCACCCTTCCAGCGGACGAGCGAGAAGTAGCCGCGCCACGCCATCAGGTCGGAATACTCCCAGTAGACCGAGGTATTGATCGCCGCGCGCGGGATATGAAACGTCCACTGTTTGCCCTTGATGAGATCCGGCTGCTGCGGCAAGTACGGGTAGTTCACGCTGAGGATGCCGTTCGCCAACATTCGCCCGGACTCCAGTGCGGACTCGTCCTCGTCAATCGAGTCAGCGCCCATCGTGATCGTCAGGCCGAGGAGCGGTACGACGATGATCGGCGGGCGCGGCTGGCCGGGCTGGGTGGGGCCGGTGGGACCTGCGGTCATGCTACGTTCCCTAGCGGTCGCTGGAGTAGGTGGTTGATCTGTTTGATCGGGTCCATGATGCTCTTGCCGAGCGTCTGAGTCGCCGTCCCGATGTCGGTGAGATCCTTCGTGATCTCATCCGCGGCGTGGCTAACGGCACCGACCATGTTGACGAACGCCATCTCCATCGTCTTACCAGCCTGAGTCACACGGTTAGCCGTCTTGTCAGCCGTGTCGCCCAGCCCGGTAAGGGACTTCTCCATCTTCGTGTTGTCGTCGATGAACTGGCCGGTGGTCTTGTCCCACGTCTTGAAGGTGCCGGAAGCCTGTAGAATCGCCTGATCGAACCTATAAAACGCTTGCCCGGCATCACCAGTTGCCATCCCTAGCATTTGCGTATCAAGAGTGAGCTTGGCCGCCTCTTTTCTAAATTCCTCAATAGTTATCGTTCCTTCACGCCACATCTTTAGTAGCGCGCCCATGTTGACCGCGAAGATCCCGCCGATGTCGTCGCTCATCTTTACGAGCGCATCATGCAGTTTCATTTCTTCCGCTGTCAGCTCGTGCATCTGCTTGACGATATGGTCGCCCTCGGGCCAGGTGATTTTGACGAAATCCCAATGGGCTTCCGTCGTGATCTTCGTCTCGTCCGCAAGATGACGTGCCTCCCGCGCCGCGCTAGCCATCTTGTCCGTGTTCACATCCTGCTGCGCAGCGAGCCCCTGCATAGCAGCCTTCAAAGCCTCAATCGCCTGTCGGAGCGTATCCTCAGCGGCAGCCTCGGCCTTGGACGCATTCGTTGCATCATCATCAGAATTTTTCAGAGCGTCCTGAATTTTCTTTAGGGCGTCTTGAGCATTGATTACGTCGCGAACGCCCTTCGCAACGTTCTCGTTGGAAATCCCTAGCGCCTTGTTAGCAGCCTCATCGTCACCAGTAGCCTGCCGCTTCTTTCGATAGGCGTCAACGAGTGCAGACACCTCGGCGATGCTCTTGTGCTCAGTCGCAGCCAGTTTCTCCAGCGACTCGCGTGCCTTGTCCTGCGCGATGCCCTCCTTGAGCAGTGCATCCTGGATTGACTTCTCCTGAGCCTCCGTGGCTGCCTTAGTCTTGGCTACGGCCGCCGCATACGCCCGCTCTGCCTCGTCAACCTTGCCCTGTAGGGTGGCTATCGCAGCCGCCTGCCGCGCAGCGGACTGCTCAGCAGACAAGGCGCTTTGATCCAAGAGAATCTTTTTCTTCGCAGCGTAGTCCGCCTCCGAAATGTTCCCGTTCTTGTACTCCTCATCCAGCTTGCGTAGCGCTAACGCTTCCTTTTCCTTTAGAAGCGTGGTCTTCGCCTCCAGTTCAGATTCAGCGGCGATGCTCTTGGCGGCTGCTGCGGCGATTGCCGCCGCTTCTTTCTCGACCGTAGTCTGAATCTCCGCGCTGGAATGGATGCGAGCAGCGGCAGCCTTGTCGATGCTGTCCTGAACTTCGATCAGGGCCTTAGCCAGATCCTCGCCGATCTTGCCAACCTGAGCGCCCGTTTTGTCCTTCCAGTCCTGAGTATCCTGCTCCAGCTTTTGCAGGATCAGTTTGCGTTTCTGCTGGTGAGCCTCCCAATCTGCAAGGGAGTCGGTAAGTGCCTTGGGCACAGCCTTACCGTAGAGCTGAAGATCAACTACTACGTCAAGGATGTCCTTGTGGCTGGCGTTAGACCATTGCGACCCTTCTTCAGCGCTCCTCCTATACGCCCCCGTCAAGTCAGCCGCCATACGGTTTGCTTCAAAGACGAGCGACTCAACCGTGGCGTGCATCGGAGCGCTTAGGCCATGGATCGCCTTCCCGTGCTTATCAACCTCTTCGCGGGCCTTGTTGTTCGCGAGTTCCCACAGATGAGCGTTCTCGGCCGTTTCTATAAAGGACGCGCCTTCAACGATCAGGCCCTTCGACAGCAGGTTGTTGACAAGAGCGTGCTCATTCGCGCTCTTTGTTGCCGCTGCCGTAGCCTTGTCCACCTTTGCAAGCTCTGCGTCTACGCCCGCCAAATCACGAATGAACCGTGTGATCGGAGTCGCACCCATCGCGACACCAAACAGGCTGGTTGCGTGCTCCGCCTTATCCAACCCATGCCACACGTCGGTCGCTGTCGCGGCTAGATTTCGGCCAGAACTGCTTAACCCTTCAAATCCTCTCCCAAGAGTAGGCACATCCGCCGCAAGTCTTGCGATTACAGGCGTCAGCCCTTGGAATGACGGATAAAAGTCCTTGATGACTGACATCAATTCTTTGCCGCCATTCGCTCCGAGCTTGAAAGCCTCTGCGGCACCGACCGTGACGAGTCCTAGCTTAGACAGTGATATGGCGCCAGTCTGCGAATCGCGGATGATCGCGCCGAGCGGCTGTTGAAACGCACGCGCCGCGAGGTCCATGGCGATGAGGGCACCGCGCCACGTTCCCATCGATGTGGCGGCGAAGATCGCACCATCTCCCATGCCGCGCGTCGTTACGCTCAGTTCACGTTGAACTTGACGAAGCATCTCGTGACGCGCAGTCATGGTCGGAAGTAGCGCGTTAAGTTGCTCCATTTGCGCAATCGCGCGAGGGTCTATAGGCCCCCCAGCCAAGCGCGTCTTTTCGATGACCGCAGCTAAGTTCCGCGCTTCGGCAGTCGCAAGGCTGATCTGCCGTGCGAGGCCAACGATGCTGTCCTGAGATGCAATAAGGCGCTGCTCAGCGGTTGCGGCCCTATCGGTGGCGGTTGCAAGATCCTGAGTGCCGGCGGTGAGAACCTTCAGGCCGCTTGCCTTGCCCGGCAACTTGTCCTGCTCGGCATTGAGTGTCTTGAACTTGGAGGCTGCCTGATCAACAACTTGGCTGAAACTCTCAAACGCCGCCTGATATTGCGCGACGTTTTCCCCCTTGGCCCCGAGTGCGGCTATCTCCTCGCCGAATGCGCGAACGGCTTCTCTGGCCTTGAGGATTTGATCTACATTTGTTAGCGACCCAAGCGATGCGACCGCTGCACCCTGCGCAGCCGCCAACCCTCGAAAAGCCTCTGCGGTTTGGAGAACTCCAGTTCCGAGAGAACGCTGTGCTCCGTCAAGAGCCTGTGTCTCATTCAGCCATGCGCGATAGGCACCCGCCCCCTCTTGGGCCATAATTGCGATTTCGGCATCCGCCTCCATGAGCGCAAGTGCAGCGGCGTTCTCCTCACGGTAAGCAGTAGAAACAGCTTGGGCCATCGCGACAATCTCAGCGTCGCCTTCCGCTTGGAGCCGGGCCGCTTCGGCGGTGGCTAGCTCCGTTTCGGTAAGAATGCGCCCGGCGGCAGCGGCTTCCAGTTCAGACTGTATTCGGGCTTGATATGCGGTAATCAGTTCTGCGTCGGTTGTAATCTCCTTTGCCATCGCCTCGACGCCAGCCTCGCGGAGCGCAATGGAAATCTGCTGCGAGGCGGCTAGCTCGCGGTTGGCTTCTACTTCTTTCCCGGCCGCCGCGAGGAGCGCCTCCACTGATGTACCAGCGAGAGTATTGGCAGCAGCAAGGGCCGCTGCCTGTTCCGCAGCAGCCTGCGCACCCTTCGTTGCTTCGGTGAATGCAGCCGTAACCTCTTCACGCCCGGTGACTCCGAACTGTATTCCGACTCTTTTTGTTACGTCGTCGGCCACCGCGCGCTCCGGGATGGTCGGGAGGGTTGCGACGCGCTTTGGCGTCGTGCGGCGCGAGGCCGCGATGTCCGGGCGGCGCTTTGGCCGCCCGGTACTACCGCGTCGTTATCTTACCCGAGTGTGAGGCTGACTCCCGGCGGCAGCCAGAGGCGGTCCGTATACGTCGTTTCGGT
>SCTJ01000096.1 GCA_004297805.1 Patescibacteria group bacterium
CGAAAAGAGAAACATAGAAGTTGGCCGCCTCTTCCGCTTGACTAGCGAACCACAAACAAGGGGTGATTTTCTGTTCCATATATTTTTGTAAATTAAACGAGCACCTCCGGCTTGTATTCCGTCATTTGCATCAGGGCGAAGATGTTGCCTTCCGTGTCGGTCGCTTTCGCGAACCAACCCAGCCCCGGCATTTCCATCTTCTCCTGTCGAATCGTTCCGCCATTAGCCTTCACCGCCGCCACCGCCTGATCGATGTCATCTACCTGGATGGTGCAGTCAAAAGTGTGGAGCGGGTTATCCTGCGGCCGTTGATAAAGTCCCCCATTTATCCCAAGCTCTTTTTCGGTGCCCGAAACCAGGCCCCAATAATCCATTCCTCCCTTTTCCTTGCTCATCCACTTTTCCACTTTCCAACCGAAGGCTTTTTCGTAGAAGGCTTTCGCCCGCTCTATATCATCGGCTTGAATCTCAAAATGGGTAACGCGACTGGCCATATATTTTTTGATTACTGATTACACTAATTCATACTGCTGCGCCAAATCTTTATTTCACCCACACAAAAACACCCCGTATAATGCCGGGATTATCAGAAAGACTTTCCGCTCAGTCAGAATTTGGGGAATAATTTAGGCACACGCTGCATATAGCCTATGTATTCGGTCCCGAATTTTTCCGCGAGCACTGCCTCTTCCCGCCGCATCCAAAACAAGAGCACAAACATGAGCCAATGAGCACTGATCAAAAACCGGACATCCGGATAGAAAAAGAAGACGGACCAACCCAGGATGATGTCTGCGGAATAGATAGGATGGCGCACCTGGGCATAAACACCTTCTGTCACCAATTTGTCGATTTTGTCGGCCGACAACGCGGCCCGGCGATGCACCTTCAGCGCGCCGAGGAAAAAGTAGAGCCAATAGATGCCAGCCGGAAAAACAAACAAAGAGGTGAATATGTTTCGCGACCAAACAAAACGCGCCGGAACTAATTGAAAAATGACAAAAATACCCGCGACCACAATCAGCCACATCAACACCGGGCTCACCAATTTTCGCTTGAGATTCATATCTCTATCCATCAAACTTTTAACTTTTTGAAAATGTGTTCTTGCAAGCCAACCAGTGTGACTCCGACAATCAAAGTTGCCAACCGGGCATAGAGCGCAATCGCGAGACCGCGCGAACCTGCATCACCAATATAACTGTAGGCCGCTTTGCCCAGAGTACCAATTAGAATCGGCAGAATCAGCCTTCTTGGCCCGATCGGGCCGGCGGCCACCAGATAGGTCAGTTCGTCGTCGGGCGTCAGTGGCAAAGCATAAACCACCATCAAAGTCATGGGACCGACCTTCTGAGTAATCTGATCGAATTTTTTATACAAGTGGGGCGAGACCACCCGCTGCAACAGCGGCCGACCGTATTGCTGCACCAAAAAAACTATCAAGAGTGAACCAACAATGTTAGCCAAGAAGTTCATCACGAACCCGCCGGGCCCGCCGAAAATATAGCCGGAAGTAATCAGGATGACCGAATTGATGAGAGGCGTGAAAGTTACATAAACAACTTCGATCAAAAAGTAGGCGACTACACCCAGCTTTCCGCTGCTACTGACAATCGCCTGCAAACTGTCTCTATCGACATACCTGGCGAAAACGACTGCCGCAATAATCATCAGGCCGAGATAAACGGCCAAAGCCACTAAACTACGCCGTTTAGCACGATCATAGATCATGGCGCCCAGTGAAAACTTTTTTTCCATAAAAGGCGTTTATTTTTTGGCCTCTTTCAGAAAGACCACTTGATAGCGATGGCGACCAGCGTGAGCTTGGTAACAAAAATCTTTGATGTAAATTGGGATAAACCCCGCTTTTTCAATAGCAATGAACTCATTTTCGTTCTCGATGCGCAACCAAACCAAGAGTCCTCCCGGTGCCAAAATCCTCCAAGTTTCCTTGGCAACCTCGGCCATCTGTTCGTCATTCTCCAGGTCCGGCTCGCCCGGGTCCGGCAGAACATGTTTTCGATCTTCATCCGGAATTCTGAACGAAGAGACAAAAATCGCCTGGAACGCATCGTCCGGAAATTCAGTCGCCCTCGCATCGACTACTTTGTCTATCCCCTCCCGAGAGGTGAGATTAGTGCAAATGGTATTGTCGCGGTATTTGGAAAAATCAAGAATATCATTTTCTGCATGCTTGGTCGGTCCGGCCAATTCCAAAAATTTCCCCTCCTTTTTGTCTAATTGCTCTCGCCAAGGATATCCTCTTTCCGATTCAATCATCTCGACACTGCCTTTCATTTCAATGTTCACTTCTCGCATCGGCCAGTCTCGCCAGGATTGGGTTTTGGGAACACCCGACATTTTTGGATCCTTGAGCATAGCTTTTATTGATTCAACAGATTATTGACTCTTGTTTCCTTTTCGCGTTTGGCCCTGTGAGTTTTGCCCATGTTTTTGATCCGGGCCTGGCCCAAGGCTGACCAGCTCAGGATGCCGATGGCGGCTGAAAGCGCCTCTTTTTCTTCGACCGAAAGGCTGGCTTTCTTCATTAGGCGAATCAAAATTTTTATAGCCTCCTTGTCTTCCATATTGCTTAGTCTCGCACTTATTTTCTCATTTCACAACGGCCGTGGAAAAATGAATGGTTGGGGATTATTCGACAATTCCCAATTCTCGGTAGAAATTAGTGAGATCGGTATATGATTTGACTCGAGCAATAACATCGGCGACTTGAAAACCCTTTTCCTCGGCCTTTTGAATGACCAACTCCGCCATGCGAACCTTGCTCGCATCCTGCGGAAATTTCGCTTGCATCGTCTGCAAATCAACGCCCGTGGTTGCCTGCATGATGTAATTGGCAAAACCCTCGTCCATATCCAGAAAATCTTTTTTGGCCGATTGCTCCGCCAAGTTGCGCTGATTATCGATAAAATATTCCATCAGGCGATAACCGGTCATCAGTTGGAACACAAATTGCTGGGGATCAGCTTGATATTGTTCGGCCAGCGGCACCTCCGGCTTGGGAACCACCACCTTGTCCCACAAGTCCCAATGAGCTGGAATGTGATCCAAGGATTCCCGGCCCTTTTCAATCAAACCCTTGCGCAGGAGCGTAAAATAATTGTTAACTGCCGCTATCGCCTTGTCAGTCTCCATTCGGTGCGGCATATCCCAGCCGTCATAGAGTCCCGTCCAATGTTTGAAACTCAAATAATTCCGATCATGATTCAGTTCCATATCCGGATTCTTTTCCCAAGCCGGCAGAATGATTTGATGAAAAAAATCATCCACTGCCTGGTGTTCGCTGAGAAACCCTTGCCGAATTTCCGAACTGACCTGCAGATGCGTTCGCTCATGCGCAGCTAGGGCAACCGACGACTCAAAGTTTCCTGGCAACATTACCTTTTCTCCCAAAGTATAGATGCCAAAGGCCGGGCTGGCTTCCCCGCTGTGCGACATTGCGCGACTCAACACCATCAGGCGGACATTTTTATCTTTGAGCCATGGCCACTCGGCCAGCTTCTCTTGAATATCAGTGATGCGATCCTGATAGCGAGCTGACAAATCCGGATCAGCGAACAAAAACTGGCTGCGATAGAGTGGCGGATTTTCATGAAGATCATACATCTCCTCGCGATGACGCTGCACGCGTTCGGCTTCATG
>SCTJ01000097.1 GCA_004297805.1 Patescibacteria group bacterium
TTGAAGGTGTCTCATCATGGCTCTCGGTATGCCACTAGTGATGCTTTTCTCTCGGCTGTGAATCCAGAGACGGCAGTAATTTCGGTGGGCCAAGGGAATATGTATGGGCATCCGAATATCGAAACCATCGAAAGATTGAATAGTCATGGCGCAAAAATTTGGCGCACGGATGAGGCGGGGGACGTAGCATTTAATTGTAGGAGTCAAAAGGATAAATGCCAAATAGAATCAGGACAAAATTAGTTTTGCTGTTGGCGCTGTCGGTTTTACTGGGAGGCAGTCTTTATCTTGTTCAAAAAGTTGAAATTCGTAGGAACAACGCGCCTTCGCTAGCAAGGGAAGTCGAAGTTAAGAGTAATATTTCAGATTATGATTCGGGGCAAAAACCGATCGTAGCGGGTAATCCAACTAGAATATTGTTTCTGGGAGACTTCATGTTTGATCGTTACATTCGTCAGGTGGCTGAGCACAAAGGAAACGACTTCATGTTCGAGAAAGTTGATGAATTACTTGGTGGGGCTGATCTGGTGGTAGCTAATCTGGAAGGACCGATTACCAATAGCAGTTCAATAAGTAAAGGCAGCGAATTTGGAGTCAAAGAAAACTATATTTTTACTTTTGCTCCAAATGTCGCAACCACACTCAAGAAGCATCGGATCGATCTGGTGTGTTTGGGTAACAATCATATTCTCAACTTCAAAACCAGTGGAGTGGAACAGACGGAGAAATATCTTGCTGAAGCTGGTGTAAGTTATTTCGGATCGCCACTGGAAAATTCAGGTTCCAGGTTTCGGGTTATGGATTTCGGGAATCTAAAAATTGCCTTTGTGAATTACAATCAGTTCACGACGAATTGCCGAGAAAAAGTGTTGGAGGATATCGGTCTAGCCAAGAATCAAGCGGATGTGGTCGTCGTGTATGCGCACTGGGGGAAAGAATATGAAACAGAGCCGCTCTTGAAAGTTAAAACTTTGGCACACGAACTAGTGGATGCCGGGGCAGATTTGATTATTGGTTCACATCCGCATGTAGTACAGTCTCAAGAAGTTTATCGGGGCAAAACTATCTATTATTCTTTGGGCAATTTTATTTTTGACCAATATTTCCAAAAAGAAACCGCGGAGGGGCTGGCGGTGATGGCGCAAATTGATCCAAAGGATCTGTCTGTAGGTTTCCAAGATTTTCGTCTAATCTTGCAAAATAATGGCCAAACCAGGCCTCAATAGCGACAAGTATTTGCCTAAATAAGGCAAAAAAGTTATAATAAAAAGCAGAAAATACCAAAGGGGTATTTGGGTTAATAACATGTATTAGCGAGTCTTTTTTATGGCATTGAGCAAGAAAGTAGTCGGCTACTTGGACAAACAGAAATATAAGTACCAGATCGTTGAGCACCGAACAACGTTTACGGCTTGGGACACGGCCCAGACTGAGCACGTGAAGCCGCAAGACGTTTCCAAGGCCCTGGTATTGAAGCTGGACAAGGAGTATGCTGTGGCGCTCATTCCAGCCAACAAGAATCTCGACAAGCAGAAATTTTTGAAGGCATATAACGTCTGGATTAAAAAAGATATAGCCAAGGTTGCCGCCGCTAAAACTAAGGCAGTCAAAAAAGTTGAATTTGCCAAAGAAGTCTGGATGAAAAAAAATA
>SCTJ01000098.1 GCA_004297805.1 Patescibacteria group bacterium
GCGGGAGGGCGGAAAAATGAAGGAGGAAAAAGTCATCTTCAATGTCGAAGAGCAGCAACTGCTCAATGACCTGGCCGGCCAAGGGAAGTGCCGCGATTGCCAAGCAACTAGCATTGCAGAGTGTCAGTGCCTGGGCGATCGACGGTGGCTGTTGGTGGCGAAGGTCAGACGCCAGAAGGACAACGGATGGTAGCGGGGCGGGTGGAATCGCATTACTCCACTCGCCCTCGTTTCATTTTTTGGGACAGTCCTGATAGAATAAAGCTATGGAATATCTACCACAATTTGTGGGTTTAGCGGCGATTGCACTCCTCGGGGCGATGAGTCCGGGAGCGGATTTCGTCCTGGTGAGTCGGAACGCGCTCGTCTATTCGCGCCGTACGGGAATTTTCACGGCTCTGGGAATTGGCCTGGGCGTGTTGGTGCATGTTTTCTATACTCTAGCGGGCATTGGGCTAATCATCTCGCAATCTATCCTGCTTTTCAATTTGATCAAACTGGCCGGCGCGGCCTATTTGATATATCTTGGCGCAAAGTCTTTGCGAGCCAGGCCGCAGCAACTGGCAGTCGCTAAAGCTGATGAGAGCAAAAAAGATATTTCTTCACTGAAGGCAGTGGCGATGGGCGTTGCCACCAACGCACTCAACCCAAAAGTAACACTGTTCTTTTTGAGCCTCTTCGTGCAATTTATCTCTGTTGGTACGCCGCTGGGCATTCAGGTGGCGTTGGGACTGGAAACAGCTTTAATCATCGGGGCGTGGTTTGTGCTGGTGGCGTTCATGTTTTCTCACGATTGGTTGAAAGCCAAGCTGCAAAAGTTTGGCCATTGGTTTGAGAGGCTGACGGGAGCAGCGCTGATCGCGTTGGGAATTAAAGTGGGACTGAGCACTCAGAAATAAAGGGTGCTAACCCTGTATTTTCAGCGCTCGCTCGGAAATGAACAAATTCACTTCACTCGCTTCGCTTGAAAATAAAATATATATGCTGAAATTTTTTGCACAATTTCCCGAAGTGTTGGCGGTAATGTCTGAGCGCCAGGACGGTTCGATGAAACTTTTTGATCGTGATTGGAAATTTAACAAACAAAACGAACCAAACCGGCATAAATTTTTTGAGAAGATTGGTGTGGACTATGATGAAGTCGTCTATGCTTATTTGAAAAATACCAATCAAGTGGTAGTAGTGGATAATGCTGAGACTAGAATTATTCCGGGGGTAGACGGATTGGTCACCCGGCGTTGCGGGCTTTATTTGGGCGTTACAGCGGCCGATTGCATCCCCGTCTTTTTCTTTGAGCCGGAGCGCAAAATCGTGGCTTTGGCGCATTGCGGTTGGCGGGGCATTGTCAGTGACATCATGGAGAGTGCAGTCGGGAAAATCTTGGAGCTGGGTGGAGATCCAGAGAAATTGCACGTGGCGCTGGGGCCGGGCATTAATCAATGCCATTTTGAAATCCAAACAGACGTGCTAGGTGAATTTAAAGACTATCCAGAATGTATTGTTCAGCGTGATGGCAAAATATTTGTGGATTTGAAAGGCATCCTACGGCAGCAATTAGCAGTTCTGAATGTAAA
>SCTJ01000245.1 GCA_004297805.1 Patescibacteria group bacterium
CCCAAACTTCCTAGCTGTTCAGCAATCTGGTTGCTGGCCGCTTCAGTTTGGGTCTTGTAAGCGGTCCATAATTCTTCACTCCAAATTTCAATACGGTTGTACAAACCGGCCACTATGGCTTTTTTATTTATTTTGGCAAAATCTTTTAAGTAAGTTGGAATAATAATTCTACCCTGTTTGTCGAGTTCGCAGTCCATGGCTCCTGCTAACATTAACCGGGAAAAGGCGCGAGTGTTGGCTGTGGCTATAGATAATGTTGATAACTTTTCAGCCAATTTTTTCCATTCATCCATGGAATACAAGAATAGCGAGCTGTCCAAACCTCTGGTTACTACAACTTTATTCTTTAAAGCAGCCCTGAACTTTGCCGGCACAGAAATTCTGCCTTTTTCGTCTATGCTTGCCTGGTATTCGCCGATGAACATGAATTAGGGATTAGGTTGGACGGAGGAGATGCCCAGCCCTAGCTCTGTTTAGCTAGGGCTGGACGGCCAAAACGACTGTAAATTAATATAATACGAAACTACGAATTGAGCTCGAATCTACGAATTACCAACGAATTCAAGCTTTAGTTTCTAGATTAACATGCTAGTTCGCAGTTTTGTATTACGGTTTAGATATCCACTAAATTTCCCACTTTCTCCCACTCAGAACCACTTTTTGACATCTAAAGCAATTATACACCACAGAGACCCAATTTTCAAGCCTCAAAAAACTACGCAAGCCCTAATAAATACAAGCATATTCTTATGTTAAATCAAGATGTCCACAATACTTAACTAAAAAATCCATAAGTCGCAAATGGACTTTATCAAAATTTCATATCTATTTTTTTATAATTAGCGGATGGGCCCATCGACTATGTAGTTAAGTCACACACCCGCGAAGTGTGAAAATCGGGTGCGCCATGGTCATTCGACGTGGTGCCCTGTCGAATGACAGGGCAAGTCCCGGTAGGTCCACCACTGCTTCGCCCAGTCGAATGACAGGGCGAAGCAGTGTCCTGCGTAGCTTTAGTGGAGCAGGACTAGTATATTTTGTAAGAGTTATATATTGTTTTGTTATAATTCCCCACAGGGTCATCCTCTGGGAATTTTATTGACATTTTATCTCTTTCTGCTATAATTTTTTTCTCGCGGGTGTGTG
>SCTJ01000246.1 GCA_004297805.1 Patescibacteria group bacterium
GACGTGGAAAAACGACGGGCTTATTGCAGCAATGAATGCATGGAACGGTCGAACGACTCAGTCGTAGAGTAAGCATCAAAAAATGCATAAAAAAAGGCGCTCAACCGTATGTCGGTGGAGCGCTTATTGATTAGCGAGCGTCGCGGAGACGAATGAACTGTGGCCGAAATCCTGCCACATTCTTGTCGCCAATGATGACGCCGAAGAACTGTGTCCAAAGACCACTGCTAGCGATGACCTCCAGCGCTTTATTCCAAACGGGTTCGGATGCCTGGTTAAAGTTGATCTTGCACATCAAGTCAGGCTGGACAGTACGCAGAAGAGCTTGAATCGATTGTGAATCAGAGTAGGCATTCACGAGAAGATCTCTGAGCTCCCACACCTGCGGATCCGTCCAATCCAACGGAGTCTTCCAAAGAGATCCGACTTGTCCTTTGCTCGGCTCCCCCTCCCTCTTTCTCTCCGTCACTTCCCCCTTCTTCTCCCCTCCCCCCTCCTTCCAGTTCTTGGCCTTCTCGATGGCGGAGTTGATGAGCCTGAAGTGGGTATCCATGGGCTCGTTCTTGAAGAAGAAATCCCACAGACCCCTGGGGGACGGAATGAAGTTGCAGGCAAGAGCCAGCTCCTCCGTCTCGACGCAGTAGCGGAAGAAGCGGGGAATACTGACCTCGGCTTTCTCGAGACTAACAAGGAATCGCTTGCCCTTGAACTCCGCGACCAGATCGTCATGATGAAGAGGATAGTTCGATCCCCTGTGACTGTAGCTCGAGTCCGTGAACGACACCATTGTCCCGTCGGGCCAGGCTTGGATCTCGGTCTCAGTCATGGTGTTGCAGAACGTCCCACGGCAGTTGAAACGACAGCCGAGCGCACCCGTGACGAGCTTGACGCCCTGTCGATCATCATCGGCCAGAACGGCCAGCATGTGGCAGGTATCGCATTGGAAGGCGTCCTGCCAGACTCTGAAGAAGCCTCCGAACACCTTGTCCATGCCGCCAGGAACCTTGACCCCGGAGATCTCCTTCAATGCCGCGAAGAAACCTCGGACATCCGTCCCCGCCAGCACGGCGTAGCTGACCTCGGCGAGAGGGCCGTGCTCTTCGATGAGCGCGTCCCGGATCATGTCCGGCGTCACCGTTTGTCCAGAGCTCTTGGTGGCCGTGACCGCGAGCCACTTGAAGGCTCCCTGCAGACGGTCTTGGTTGTGCGTGATCTTGCAAGACGAATTGAATTTCATGATCTATATCTCTCTTTCCTTGCTTGTTGGCACTGCTGTGGGCAGTGCCTCATGTGTATATGTCAAAGAAAACCAACCTATGCCAGAAACCTCTCTCCTC
>SCTJ01000099.1 GCA_004297805.1 Patescibacteria group bacterium
ACCGATATTAAAGAATTTATTAATGATCCCATTGCATGATGGACAGAGGCCAATTAAGCGCCCCATGCTGTCATTAATAGGCTCATAATCAACCATATTCCCAGCTGGTAATTGAGGTAATCGACAACGAACACAATAAATTTCAAAAGGCAGGCATTTCCGTTGTTTGCTCTTTCTTTTTGACTGTAAATAATGCTTTACTGAAGTTTCCTAGAAATTCATCAAGCCACCATGCGTAACAATACGGCGACGAAAGAATTTCTGGGGGAGTTGCCGGGTTTAGGGCAAAGCCTATCAAAATCCTCATTGAGTGCGGCTTCGGCTATAATGCGCCGGACATCTGAAAAGGCAAAACTGGTTCGCCCCTTCACTTTATGGCGACGCTCGGGGTCAACTTTTAACCGGTCTGCATAAATCCAAGTCATCGTTGAGGCCATCATACAGAAGTTCAAGTGATTCATCACCGCCTGAGCATGACGGCACTGACTGGATTGGCTGCCCATATCCTGCTTGAGTTCTTTGAACCCCGATTCGATTTTCCAACGAGCGCCGTAATACTCCATGATCTGTGTGACCGATAAGGTCAGATCCGTGGTAAACAAGGCCAGCCACTGTGTTTTCCGGAACACCCATACGACACGCACCGGACATTTAAGCGTTTTCAGCATAACGATACTGTCATAGGCACGGACATCACGTTGTTTGCCATAGAGATTAACCGTGTACGTCGTTGCCAATGACACAAACGCCCTCGCCATGTCAGCCGTCGACCCCAGACGGCAACCGTATTTAGGGCGACGCCCCCGCTTTCCGGGTAGTGGTTCACCCCGTTGATCATACAACATATTATTGCTACGCAACCGGGATAACAAGTGGAACCGCTCCCCTAACTTTTCCCGAACGGGTTTCCACAAGCTCCCGTTGCCAAACCAGCTATCCGTCACCGCCAGCAACGGCGTGTTGGGAAAATAATGCCCGATACTGACCAGCATCAGCCCGGCTTGTTCTAACTTGGTCTGAAAAGGGACGACCTGGCCTTTGATTTTAGCGGTCTCTTTTTCCGCTTCAATGGTTTTCTTAGCCAAGTAAAATCGGAAATCTAAAAATAAGCAAGCCCAACGCCCTTTGATTTGCTTGAGCAGGCCGACCGCGACAATAGCTTGCGCCCAAGGATATTGGCTTTGGTTCGCTTTGGCGGCATGATCGAAAATCGTCTCGCAACCAAAGATCTTTTTTCCGACTTTGGGATTGATGGAGTCGTCCAGGGCCACCAGCAAGCGGCCATCGGTTTCAGGGCTGGGTATTAATCCCCAAATGGTTTGCCAAAGACTGCGCCAGGGTAAGGTGGTCGAGGCCATGAAGGTGTAGAAACGCTTCTTTTCTATGTCAATCCCAAATAAATTGACCAGACAGCGAAGACAATTTGAGCTGATGGAGGATGTGAAGGGGATGATAATCGACAGTAGCGTATAGACGAATAAAGAGGCCCGCTCTTTGCCCAGGGCAGTATCGGAAAAATGGGATTGAAGTGGCTTTGAAATATCGCGTAGAATGAACATGAATGAGGTCTGTTTGGTTGTTAAAACAATGAC
>SCTJ01000104.1 GCA_004297805.1 Patescibacteria group bacterium
GACAGATGGGTGTTGCCGAGGTGTTGGGGAGGTTGGAGGAGGAGATCGGGGGGAGGAAATAAAAGCGCGCATCCTTTCGAATGCACGCTCAAAGCTATACCTGAAGCTACATTACTGGACCATACACGACCCAAGTTTGCGCCACAGTAATTTGAAGGTTACAGCGAAAATGAAGATCATCTCCGCTCCGCACAACAGTGCACCCTACATCTCACTGGACCAACGTACTTAACTCTACGGAACTTCACAGTGTGACATCAACCCGAAACTGCCCAAACTGCTTCTTCGGCGGATGGAAGAGACCGATGCCAACCTTGCCGGCCTCTACGAAGACTCTCTTAAGGAATCCGTCATCGTACGAATCATCACTCACCACCCTGACCGAGAGCATCCAATCGCTGAACATCGGAGCGACGATAGCGATAGATTTATTCGATCCGGGAGAGGCGTGCTGAACGCTTGAGTACGGCTTCCACGTCGGTATGTGATTATCCGTATCCTTGAGCGGAATCATTCCGAATGGAAGATGCAGTGCTGATTGGAACTTGATGAACGAAATCTGTTCCCCTTCGACTGTAATCCGTGAACAGCCGACTCGGATGGCATCCCAGAGCCAGGAAACAGGAACTGCCGGATTACCGTCATCTCCCTTGACCATAACCTCATCGGCCTCTTCTTTGATAGATAGCTCACTACGTGATGCTAGCTGTTCGCGGAATTGATGCCTAGAAATACGGTGCAGGAGTATCGGCGTTGTGCCGACCAACTGGATAATCAATGATCTCATAACTGAAATGAGGCTAGCACGGTTTTATAATTCTGTCAAACAAAAAAGCGGCTGGTAGACCAACCGCTCCAAACACCGCAGGAAAAGACTCTACTAAGCTTGACTGTGCCGGGCCCTACGGTACTCTACCTGGGTAGGCTTTGTTGAATTAGCGGGAAGATTTTAACCTCCCCGCTCCGTACACTGACGAACGATGCGTGGATTCACAGGACTGAACTGGGGCCGACTATGCCACGAGATTAGCGGGAAGATTTTGTAACCTCCACGCTCCTCACTGTGCTTAACCAAACATCACGGGACGTTAGGATACTTTGCTCGACCGAGCCGTGAAGGAAAGCGAGCGACATCTATCGCTCGCTCAAAACTATACGAAACACGGGAACAGTGCAGACTGCCATTCAATGGGAAGGAAAGCGGAACCCTGAATTAATTAGCGAGGAGAAAGCTATCCTCCCGCTCCGCACTGCACATCGCTCGACAAAACGAGACAATACACTAGGAAACTGAAGTCTGCCACACTGGGTATTTTAGCAAAGGGATTCTACAATCTCTTTGCTCCGCGCCTTGGTTGACACGACTTAACTAAGCTCCGCGTGACCGGATCGGATAATTTAGCAGGGTGGTGTTAATCACCCTGCTCTGTACTAGGTAGCACATCAGTTCACGATACAGAGCCCAACGCCACACTGGTGTATAGATAGCGTGAGGATAAAAACCCACACGCTCCCTGCGGAACCGAAGCTGACGCCACGCCACCGGACGTTGCGATGGGACACTTCGGGACACTGTGCCCAACTGTATAGATAGCATGAAAGATCGATCCTTCATGCTCCGGACTACACAGAGCTAAGCTATACTTGGCTATGGGACGCTCTGCTGAACTAAGCTATGCTAGACTGAATGATCAGCAGATCGAATTACTCCAACCTGCTCCGAACTTGGCGATGCGCGAGTGCGCTCGACTTAACTTAGGTTCACAGCGGTCAATCGGTAAACAGATGAGGGAGATTCATCTGTTCTTTACTGGACATGACCCAGCATAACTTGACTTAACTGCGCCAAGCTTTGCTATAGAGGGTATCATAGCGGGAGGAGATCACTTCCCCCTCGCTCAAAGCGATGCGTTGCTGGACAATGCTTCAGGTTACTAGGCTTCACAGTACGAGACT
Source organism: Patescibacteria group bacterium (assembly GCA_004297805.1). Taxonomy (GTDB): domain Bacteria; phylum Patescibacteriota; class Minisyncoccia; order Moranbacterales; family SCTJ01; genus SCTJ01. Next base: position 1,957 of record SCTJ01000104.1, read on the forward strand.
GAATGGTTAATAGCAGAAATGTTTGACACACTCCTGCTCCATACTTTGCTTAGCTAGACACTAGGATGCTGAACAAGACCGGACC
>SCTJ01000103.1 GCA_004297805.1 Patescibacteria group bacterium
GGCACGAAGGACCGGACAAGAACAAATACGAGATCATGTCGCTTAGATCAGCGATATCCAGCCCCCCCTGGCAATCAAAATTCCCCGACTGCCAGACCGGTTGCGGCGGCGTCCCCGAAAGAAACAGGTACGCAATCAGCGCCGACAAATCCGCGATGTCCACCCCGCCGTCAAAGGTGACATCGCCGATCTGTAGCACGGTCACCGCCTGGGTCTGGGCCGAATCGACAATCGTGCTGTCACTGCGGGAGGTCGCCTTGAACTTCAGGGTCGCGGAAGTGGCCAGTGGCGTCCCGACTGGCGGTTGCACCGGAATAGTCACATCCTGCCATTGTCCGGCCGGGATGAATTTGTCAAATGGCGTCAGATTTGTCCAACCGCGGGTATCGGAAGCGCTGACGCGGATGACGTCGTCCGACGGCGCATTATTGTAAATTCGGTAGGTGAATGATCGGGCAACACCGGAATACACCATGCTGTCGGTCATAATTTGCGACGTCACCTTGTACACCGACTTGATCTCGGCTCCATAGGTGAACGATGCGGCCGCGCCGAACTCGGTCAGATTCACTCCGATCAGCGTGACACTGGTGTATACCTGAAAGTTGGGAATGTCAATCTGTCCGGTCCAGCTTCCCGGTGTCAGGGGAATCTGCTGAAACTGGTGCGTATTTACGGCCGTGGACTTATCCACCCAGGCCGCCCACTGATGCGTGTCGGCTCCGTCAAACGTCACGTGCAACGTCCCCCATTTGCTACCGGGTAGGAATTGTATGTAACTCGCCGCATACCCGGCCGGATTAATCGGCGGCAATTGCGAAACGACCGGATAGATGGTTTGGGTTGCGCCCACCGCAGTCAACGGATAGTGCGCGGCGTCGGCATGATGCAAACCGTCGTTGCGAGTCGACGTGACATAATTCCACAATGCAAAGTCCGCTATCGCCGAATCCTGCGTCCAGCCGTACCTCCCCGCCAGCGTATCCGACAGCGCCGTGAACACGGTCGGATTACGCTTCGCCCCTTCCCAGACCGCCCGCATCACCGATTGGTCGAATTTCTGCGCCAGATACTTCGGCCACACGAATGCCCCGTACATGTGATACGAAACATCCATAAGCGAAGTCGTGGGAACGCCAAAGAACAGATTCAGATACCCATAATTGTCGTGCGTCAACGGAAACATGACATCTTCCGTGTACGTGGCATCTTCCTCCATAAACCAAACGTACTCCGTGTAGTCGTACGCAAACTGGACGGCGTGATGAAACTCGTGACCGATCGTCACCTTCATCGCTCCCCACTGATTCCCCTCGGGGTCATAGTTGCTCGGAAATCCAAGGAAGGTATTGTGAAGGACCAGGTAACTGGTGGCGTCGTTCCAGGGTTCGGGACCGGAGCCCTCCGCCTGAGTGTACCCGTAGGCGTTGCTCATACTTTCAAAATAGACGTCGTATCTGGAATCGCCGCCCGCGCCGCCGTCGGACGGCGGCGACAAAAATCCGAGCGCGGTATTTTTGACCAGCGTCGAG
>SCTJ01000247.1 GCA_004297805.1 Patescibacteria group bacterium
AATAGAAACTGTTTGTGTTAATGATGTTCCGCTCTGTTTGTCCGAAAAAATTGCCTTACCTTCGTGGGTAATTAAAACGGCCATTGTAAGATGCGAGAATTTAAATATACACATATATGAAAAAAGTATTATTCATAATAGGAATTATAGTTAATTCAGTTATAGTTTCCAATGCACAGGTTACCGATGCGATGGATTTTACCATGACCGATTGCGGTGGTACAACACATCGTCTTTTTGCAGATTATCTCGATAGTAACGAAGTAGTTATTATGGAATATTTTATGCTCTGCAGTTCCTGTGCCACCACTGGCCAGCGATTAAATGCCATGTATTTAGGGTTGGAAAACCAATACCCCGGAATGGTTCATTTTTTGGTTTTTGGTTACAGCGATAGTTATACCTGTTCCGGTACCATAAATTCGTGGCGGAATACCAATGCGCCCGATGCCATTGGGTTGGACTCCGGCGCTACACAGGTGAGTTGGTATGGTGGTATGGGCATGCCTACGGTTGTTGTGGTAGGTGGTACCAACCACACTGTATTGTATGACAACATGAATAATGCCAGTTCCTTCGTAGATACAACAGAAATAAAAACTGCCATCGACAATTTTTTTCTTACTCTGGGTGTTGATGATGCAAATAATAATTTTCAATTTTCTGCCTATCCAAATCCAACTACCAACTACCTGAATATAGATTTGAATCTTCCTACTCAGTCTCAAACAAATATTGATATGGTAGACATGACCGGTAGAATCGTCAAAAAAATTTCTAATTCGTTATTAAATTCCGGTAAACACGAGTTACAGGTAGAGACTTCTGATTTGCCCAATGGAATTTATTTTATTCGGGTAAATTCAAAAGGAAATACATCGCAATATAAAGTAAGTGTAAAACATTAATCAGGAAAGAATATTTATTTACACTTTCTCATGAAAAAAAACTTACTCATCGTAGCAGGTGCATTTGCAGTTCAAATGTCTGCCGTTGCACAATCATATACATGGGCAGATAATGCTGCC
>SCTJ01000135.1 GCA_004297805.1 Patescibacteria group bacterium
GGGACAGGCACAGCGACAATTAATAACGGCACTGTAAACTTTGCCAACGCCACATCATTTACTGCCAATAGTGCTCTGGCCTCATTTGATTCACTCCAAGTTGGTGGTGGTTATGGTTCGACTGGGATCACTGTTAGTAATGCAGGCAACATTCAAGCCAACGGCACACTCACAATTGATGGCAGCTCTACGCTGACAGGGAACGTCACAGCAGCGGCAAATGTCGCCGTCAATGGCGGTTCTCTCACGACAACCAATGCTACTGGTAACCTGTTTAATTCGGGGGCAACCACTCTCAATATCGGCGGCGCGGCAACGACTGTTTCTCTTGGCGCAGGCAGTGGCACGACAACAATTAATAATAATCTCGCTGTTACGGGAACTGGCACCTTCACTGGCCTAGATACATTTAATGGTGGGGCGACTGTGGCGACAGGCCAAACATTCACTGCCAACGGTCAGTCAACTTTCTCACCTGATAGTACCAATGGTGTCACCATAAACACTGACTCTGACTCATTCTTGAAGGTAACTGGCCTCACCACTCCTGGTACTGCAGGCTCAACACTTTGTGTGGACGGCTCTAACAATGTCACCAAATGTGCTGCTTCAACCTTCACCCTGCAATCTGCATACAATGGCGGCAACACGATAACGACTACCAATGCTCGTGACCTGGCCTTTACGCTCGCTGACACCGCAACTGATGCCAACTTTACTGTCACCACTGCGACAGGCTCAACCGGAGGCTCACAATTCCTCCGTACTGATGGCGCTGGTACTGCTGATCCAACCCAAGAAGTGCTTATCCAGAATCTTGATGTGAACCGTGCCCTTCCAATTGGCCTCAAGATTGCTGGTGTCTCAGGTGGTAATGTCACGACAGCACTGGACCTCTCCGATGCCAATATCACAACTGCACTAGCACTTGGTGCCAACAATATCTCTGGCACCAACTTCACCCTCACCGGGGCAACGGGCAATGTCACAACCGCTGGAGATATTGCAGTTAATGGTGGCGACGTGACAACAACAAATGCATCAGCAACACTGTTTAATACGGGAGCAACAACACTCAATATCGGCGGGGCAGCTACGACGTTGAACCTGGGCGGCGCAACAGGCACAGCAACGATAAATAATGCTACGCTTTCACTTCCAAACGCTACAGCCATCAATGCAACAGGAGCAACTGCCAACATTGACAGCCTCAATGTCGGTGGCGGTTACGGTGCAACCGGCTCAACCCTATCCAGTAATGGCGATATTCAAGCCAATGGGAACCTGACGATTGACGGCACCTCCACATTAACCGGAAATGTCACTGCAACTGCTGATGTGGCTGTGAATGGTGGCGATCTCACCACAACTGCCGGTACATTTAATTTGGTTAATGCCAATGCGACAACGCTTAATATTGGTGGAGCTGCTACCACACTTAATCTCGGCGAAGGAACTGGAACAACCACCTTCAATAATAACTTGACAGTAAATTTGGTTGATAACAATACCAATGCTCTTAATATCAAGGAAGGCACGAACAATT
>SCTJ01000248.1 GCA_004297805.1 Patescibacteria group bacterium
ATGTTTTCCTCAGTAAAAGCGACCTGGTGGATGCCAAAACACTCAAAAAAAGACTTTCCGACTTGAAACGCCGAAAGATTGTGGCCACGCCGCTCTCCATCCATGACCTGGAAAGTATTGAATACGTGCAGGGTATCCTGAACAAAATCAAAGACGCTAAATAGCTCAGCTATTTTTTCTCGTCCTTCTTCTTTTCCTCTTCTGGGTTAAGCGCTCCGTTAACCCCTCGCTCCCAGCGGGCCAGCATTGGATCGGCGCGATTCGGCCCAGCCAATCCCAAAGGATTGTCTTTGTTGACATAGAACAAAATGTCATGCACTTCGCCAGCCACTAGACGTTGACTGATTTTTTCCGGATCAGTTTTCTTCATTTTTTCCTCACTCAATTTCTTTCCCGATTTGTTGTTGAAATATTCCAAACGCTGATTGAGCTTCCCTGTAAGCATGGGGGTCTCAGAAGAAACTGGCAGGTAGGCCGGAAAAGGCTCATCGGGACGAACCGCCAAAACTGTATCCATGAATGAACGCCAGATCGGCGCCGCCACAAAAACTCCATCCGATCCGGGTCGCATCAGGGTTCCATCATTGTTCCCTGCCCACACCCCCACTGCAATCGAGCGTGTGAAGCCAACTGTCCAGGCATCTTTAAAATCTTGGGTCGTCCCTGTTTTAGCCGCCACTGTGAAGCCCGGAACAAAGAGTGGGCTACGCGGACCAAAAACCGCTGTTCGTGATGCATTATCAGACAAGATAGAATCAATTTTGCGAGCCGTCTCTTCACCAATCACCCGCCGTGCATCCGATTCGTGCGCCACAATGACTGACCCATCGGCTTTGGTGATTTTTTGAATAGCATAGGCTGGATTTCTGACTCCATCATTAGCAAACACCGAGAAAGCACCCACCTCATCTAGGAGCGTCACCTCTCCACCACCAATGGCTAGTGACAAACCATAATCATTTTTGCGAGTAAGCGTGGTGATGCCCAGTTTTTCGGCCAACGCGATAGTTTGTGGAATGCCAGCCAAATAGAGCGCTTTGATAGCTGGAATATTCAGCGAACGAGACAGGGCTTGCCGCATCGAGACTAGACCCGTGAATTTGCCGCTGTAATTTTGCGGGATATAGTCTTTACCGGAACCGTCCGGTCCAAAATTGGTT
>SCTJ01000100.1 GCA_004297805.1 Patescibacteria group bacterium
GAACTAGAGCAGATATTGCGCGAGGTGGAGGCGATGACGGAGGAGGAAGCGCACAAGATGGCTGAAATCTAGCCAAAGATATTTGAAATTTTTCTGAGGTTGATCATGGGCGATCGATCTGATCATGTTGTAGGCCTGACACGAACGAGCGAGAGGATGGCCCATGGAAACTTTTATGCGCCTGTATGGCAACCTCATCGTGTTTGTTTATCACTGTTTCGACCGTATCGTGATTAACGGTTATCTCTCTATGCTGTCGCGTCCTGAGAACGTGGTTTATTTCTTTCACAAAGTATTGGGCATTGCGCTGATTACCCAAGAGGTGCTCAAGCAGAGGACTGTGGACTACCAGGGCTGGGTGAAAGGCTATGCCCGAAACCAAAACATTCCCATCCAATGGGCTGAGAAGGGCGTAAAGAAGGAAGAGTTTGTCGCGCCATTGTTGCGCCGCATGGAACGAGCCGAGCGCTATGGGGTCTACTTCATCTTCCAGAGCATGGAGCAGGGAGCCACCTTGCGCTCGCGCAAGCCCAAGTTCGCCACGGCCGATCCGAATTACCAAATCCTGAGCAAATGCCGCAGCCGGTTTACTCACTACTACTTTTATATCCGGGATCCAGCCCTGGGAGCCATAGTGATCCGGGTGGCTTCCTTCCTGCCCTTTCACACCACCTATTGGCTCAACGGTCATAACCTCATCGAGGTAGAACTGAAACGCAAGAGAGTCCAGTTCGGCAAAAACGACAACGCCTTTGTGTCGGTTTCCAACCCCAAGGCCCTTCAGGCCGCCGCCGATCGGCTCGACCCAGCTCTGATTCAAGAACGGCTCGACTACTGGACCTTTGTGTTGGGACCGAAATTCTCTGAGCGAGAGAGAAAGGCGATGAACCTTCATCGCTTCTACGCCATCAGCCAAATCGAATACTGCCGCAACTTCATCTTCAAGCGCCACTTCCCGATCCGAAACCTCTTCGAGCGCTCCTGCGAGCTGGGACTTTTGCTTTTGACGGCTGATAAAATCTCCCAGTTCTTCGGTCAGCGCATCAGCAAAAAGCTCAAGGGTAAAGTGCATGCGACCCTGGAGCGAGTCGAGCAGGGTCATCACATCCTGAGAGCCTATTTCAAGAACGGCTTCGTCAAACAGTACGAGAAGTTTCTCACTTTCCTCAGAGGTGAAGTGTGTAGCAACAACCTCTCGGACTTTCATCTGAAGAAATCTCTCGATAACCTCCCCACCGTGCGCCAGGTTCTCTGTGAGGTCACTGACCGCTTCGCCGCTTTCCAAGCTCAAACCCTCAACGTGCATGTCGACTTCGCTCTGTTCCAACGCCTGGCCCGGCCCGTCATGGCGGGCCAAAGCAAAATCCCAGGGATCAAGCTCCACGACACGCGCATGGTTCGGTTGATGGAGGTTGTGCTCCATAGCGGCAGACAAATGTCGGCTTGGCGCACCGCCCAAATCCATCAGCTGGTCGCCACTACTTACAATCTCAAACACTACACCCTCACTCAGCTGCGCTATGATCTGAGAAAACTCAGAGCCCATGGCCTGCTGGAGCGTCAGGGTCGACGCTATCTTTACCGGCTCACCGACAAGGGGTTAAAAGTCGCCGTGATGTTTGTCCTTTTCCACAAGCGTGTCTGCGGCCCGTTGGCCCACAGCCTGTTTAGCCGAAAGCCAGACCCAACACTCTCTGTAAACAGCAAACTGGAAACCGCGTATCGCAAAGCTGATGACTCCATTCAAAACATCGTCGACCTACTGGCGGCATGAATATGTTAGAAACAAATTCTCAGACTATATCGAGTAAGAATCTAAAAAGGGCAAGGCACAAAGCGATACGGACATGAGCAACGCGCGAACACACCGCTATACACTTCCGCCCGCGCAGCAGGCGATCCGGGATAGAAGCTGCTTGTGGCAGGAATGCAAGGTACGAGATAAATGGACCAATCTAATCTAGCCAAGCGGCTTGCCAATCTTTCGCCGGCAAAGCGAGCCTTCCTAGAGCATAG
>SCTJ01000249.1 GCA_004297805.1 Patescibacteria group bacterium
GCTGGGAGCGGATGCTTCGGCCGATAGTCGGTCGAGTGATGGTGATCGATGATCTGGCCGATCGTCCTCACGCCTGCGAGCTGTTGCTGGATCAAAACCTTTGCCCGCGAATGGATGTGCGGTATGATGATTTGATTCCCGCTCATTGTCTTCGACTGTTTGGTCCGCGATATGCGCTCGTTCGTGATGAGTTCCGTCAGGAACGCGCCCAGCTCGAAGAGCGAATCGGATTGGTGCACAAAATTCTATTGTCATTCGGCGGAGTGGACCATGCCAATCTGACCGCGCGAGCACTGACGGCGCTGAGGTCACTGGATGACTCCGATCTGACGGTAACCGTCGTTCTCGGCGCGACCAATCAGCACCGGGAGGAAGTTGAGGCGATGTGCCAGGGCTGGCGACAAGCGGAACTTCACATACAGAGCAATCAGATGGCGCATTTGATGGCGACATCTGATCTAGCCATCGGAGCCGGTGGTTCCACAACATGGGAACGTGCATATCTTGGCTTGCCGAGCCTTGTGGTGGTGGTGGCTGAGAATCAGCGCGAGATTACAGAGACGGCGGCCCAATGTGGAATATGCTGGAATCTGGGGTGGCATGAAAAGGTTAGTGGCGAGGAGATAGCGGCGAAGGTGCGAGAAGCATGTGCCAATCCACAGAGTATGAGAAAGATGTCCCGGCAGGCGCTGGCCATATCCGCGCGCGATTATCAAACGGGGGCCGGTGAAGTTGCGAATCAACTTGTTGAGTCAACACTGGTGTACGCGTAAAGAGTTGTTCATATGAATATTCTGTATCTGGGACCGCGGCGGGAACCGTTGATCAGGCATCTTGTCGAATCGGGAGACCGGGTGTTTCACACGGAAGAGAATCTCAATACGCGGCCGGATTTAACGCAGTCAATAGACATGATTGTCAGCTATGGCTACCGGTACATCCTCGGGGGACAACTGGTCGAACGATTCAAGGGACGGATTGTAAACCTCCACATCTCCTTGTTGCCGTGGAACCGGGGCGCCGATCCGAATGTCTGGAGTTTTCTGGAGGACACGCCGAAGGGAGTGAGCCTTCATTATATCGACGCCGGGGTGGATACCGGCCCGATTCTTGTTCAGAAGCCAGTTGACATTGCTGAAGACGCAACTCTGCGGACATCGTACGATGTCCTGTCGGCCGCTGTTGAAAACCAGTTCATTAACGCCTGGGACGACATTCGGGCGGGGAGAATCACTTCGAGACCGCAGACAGGTGCAGGGAGTTTCCATCGAGCCAGGGACCTGGAC
>SCTJ01000112.1 GCA_004297805.1 Patescibacteria group bacterium
CCGCTGTTACGGGGCGAGAAGTTCAAGCTGGACGCCGAAGAGAAGCGGATGCAGAAATTGGCGCAGCGCGGGCAGCCGGAGATTGAAGTGCCGCCGTACATGATTACCGATGAGCAGTTCAACTGGCGCCGCCAGCGCGTGCAGGAATTGGGGGACTTGACGGCGCAAGAATATCCAGAATGCCCAGAGGCAGCTTGGGTGAACCTCGAAATTACGGTGTTTAACCGCGACATCCTGCACGAGATGGAGGCGGATATCCGTAAGCCGCTGCGCTTCTGCGAGCTGCGGCCCGGCCCGCCGTATCTGGTCACCGTGCGCGGTTCCGAATCGAATGTCCATGAGTCGGAAGAGTATCTGGCGGTCTGGCAGGAGCCACAGAAGGGCGTGCAGTACGATATCGGTGCGGATGTGGGGGCGGGCTTGGAGGATGGAGACTGGTCGGTGGCCGAGGTGTTCCGACGTGATACTCACGAGCAGGTGGCCGAGTATCACAAGCACACGGGAGTCATGGACTATGGCGACGACCTCTACTGGCTTGGCTGGTACTACAACCAGGCGCATCTGGTCTTGGAGATTAACGGGCCGGGATACGGGACGCACAGCCGGCTGCAGAAGATGTGCTACCCGAACCTGTACATCTGGCGGCACCGAGAGCGCTCAACACCCACGCTCAGCACGTACAGCGGGTGGAAGACGAGCCCGACGAGCAAGCCGCTGCTCGTGGCGACCGGGCAAGACCTGTTCTTGCACCGCAAGATGAGGGTGCATTCGAGCGTGCTGATCCGGCAGATGCGAGATTTTGTGCGGACCGGGGAGGATTCGTACCAAGCGTTTACGGGACACGACGACGCCTGTATGGCGATGCTTTTGGCCATTCAGGGTGGAGAGGATGAATCGTTCGGCGCTCCAAAGCCGGCCGCACCGCTGGACGCACAGCCCATCGTGTTGCCGGCCTTCAGCGATACGCGGGATTTTGGGCGCAACGACGATACGGGGCTGCGCACGTTGTTGCGTGACTTGCGCGGCTGAACGTGCGATAGGAGAACACAATGGTCCAGTTTACCCCTGCCCAACTCGACGATGCGGCGCGCGTGCTGCTCCTGCGCTGCGTGCAGCTTGGCCCTGACTACGCCACCAAGCTCCAGATCATGCGCGATGATCGCGGCTGGGAGCCGTGGCAAATTATCGGGGCCTGCGTGGCCTACGTGCTCGAACACGACTTGCAGACCGAGATTCCGAATCATCCGGACTTCGAGCCGGGCACGGCGCGCGGCCCGGCGGCGACACTGTGCGAGCGGTGCGGTGGACCACTGACGCCGAAGTATCGGGATCAGAAATTCCACGTCGACCCGGGGTGTCCGATCCCGGTGCCGACAGGCGAGGATGACGATGGAGTGGATCGAAATTCCCCCGCAACGGGTGCTGGCGGTATCGGAGACGGAGTTGCGGGAAGCGTTCGATAAAGTCGGGGACCCGTACGCCGACTTTGTGTTGACGCGCCGCCGGGATCATCGAGTGTTTCGCTTAGCGAAGATCCAACCCCACGCCGTGGCGGGCGCTGTGAGTTGGCTTGCGGAAATTTGATGGCAAAGCGACCGACCCGCGATACCGCGACGCTGCTGGATCGTTTGGATCGTATTGACGGGGAAATCGATAATAGCGAGAAGACGAAGCGCCGCCGGCAGGACTGGAAGCGCGCCATCCAACTCTACCATACCGGAGCGTCCGGGCCGACACTGGACCCGGCCCCCATTTTTTCGACGAACCTCGTGCAATCGATGGTGCGTCGGCAGGCGGCGTTGCTGACGGAGAACAAGCCGCAGATTGATGTGAAGACGGTCAAGGAAGGGCTCGGCAAGACCTCCGAGGTCCTGCGCAAGACGATTCATGCGGGGTGGGACGAGTGCAACATGCAGATGGGCTTAGAGAAGGTATGCCTGTTTGCGGGGGTGATGCAGTCCGGGTTCATGGGGATCAACTGGGACCCGGATGCCAACTACGGCTTGGGCAACATCACGGTGCCCGCCATCGACCCGCGCCGCGTGAACGTCGACCCGGGCATTCTGGATGCGGCGGACTTGGACTTGGCGCAGTACGTCCGTGTCTACTCGGTGGTGCCCTTGGAGCGCGTAGCGCAGCGCTATCCCGGTATCCGAAAGGAATTACAAGCCTCGAATAAGATCACGCCGTTGGATGACGATGAGATCAGCGGCGCCACGGCCCGTGTCGGCATGAAGTCGTTTCTTGACGCGGCGCGCCTTGGGGGCCGGGCATCGACCCAAGCCTTCCCGCGTGTGGAGTTATGGGAGTACTGGATCAAGGACGATACCACCGATGAGACCGGGGCGCCGCTCTATCCAAACGGGCGGGTCATCTTGCGGGCGAACAATGACCTCGTGTGCCACGACGCACCGAATCCGTATTACGACGGCTTGTGGCCGTTCGAGTGGCTGGATAACGCGCCTGACATGAACTCGGCGTGGGGCCGGAACGAATTGGACTTCGTGCGCCGGCTCCAGGAGTGTTTTAACAAGTTTGGCGATGCGGCGAGTCGGGAGATGATCCGCAATGCAATTTCCGTGATCATTACGGATCAGCAAGCGCTGGAAACGGAGACGGTCAATGCGTTACGGGAACTCGGGTTCTATGTGATGGAGAAACGGGTGGGGCGGGCCGTGGAGCGGCCCATGTCGCCGATACCTGTGCAGCAATACTGGTCGACCATGAATCAGTTGCAGGGATTGATCGAATACGTGTCTGGCTTGCAGGACATGGGCGGAGGGATCGGCGGCGCGCGGGGACGGGCCGAGGTGCGCAGCCCGGCGATGTTGGAGGGCTTGCAGCAGTCGGCGCAAGTGTTGGTGCGTGCGAAGGCGCGGCGGCTCGAATCGTTTCTCCAGCGGCTCGGTCAGAAGTGGATCAGTCGGATCTTTCAGTTCTTCCCCGAAGAACGGTTGATGACGTACATTGGGCCGCAGCAGGACATTCAACAGTTTCATTTCCAGCGGGAGACCCTACGTGCGGAGCTGCTAAAGCTGGCGCTTGATCGGTACAAGCAGGAGCGAGAGCGGAGCCGCGAGGAAGCGATTGAGGCGGCGCAGACGCTGGGCGACTTTGTGAGTGCGGATATGTTGATGCGGGCGTCGCGTGAGGAACCGGTGCTTCCGCAGGAGCAGGTGCTGTTGGCCATCAAAGGCGCGTGGCGCGATTACCGATTCATGGTCGAGCCGTTCTCGTCGCTTGGACAGAACCGCATCATGCGGGCAGCGATGAAGAAGCAGCTTGCCAACGAGGGAAAAATTCCGGTGCATCAGGAGCTAGACGAACTCGGGTTTGAGAATCCGAAGGAGTTGGCCAAAGAAGCGTTGGAAGAGATGCGGGAGCGGGCCGCTGCCGGCTTGCCGCCGCCGCAACAGCAATCGCAGAAGTCATCGAAGAAAAAGTAAGCTAGTTGTGTTCGCCGGAGCAGGTCATGCCCCGCGCCCATGCCCGACAATTTGTGGTGAGGACCTGACTGTCCGCGGTCGGGCCTGGTGGAGCGAGCGTGTGCGTCGGTGTGGCGGATGGGGTTTGCGATGTCGGCGTCAGTGTGGGTGTTGGCGACGATGTGGGCGTGACGGTCGGGCTCGGGGTGGGCGTGGCGCTGACGCCGACGGTTGGGGTGTCTGTCGGTATTGGCGTTGCGCATGTTCCAGATGTATCCCCTACGGGGTCGCAATCGACCGTGCCATTGAAGTAGAGCGCAGTGGAACCGGGAATGTTCGCATCAAGGATCGCCTGACAGTCGGAAACGGAGTGGATTGGGCTTGGCACAATAGTAGAGTCAATACAGTTGACGGCCCCACTGACGGCACAGCAGCCGACTCCTGGGGTTGGTGTTGGACATTCCACATTATTCAGAAACGTTGTACCGGTCCCTTGATCCGCATAGTTCGTATCAAGGTTGCACACGCCCGCATTCACATTTCCGCTCACATCGGCGCCTACGTAGTTGTTTTGAATGGTCGTATTCGTCGATCCGAGTTTGATGACAACTCCAGCCACTTCATCGGGTACCACACCGTTGCCAGAAATGAGGTTGCGTGCACTGGCGGTCGCGCCACCAACAAGGTTGCCGTCACCGCCTTCGACATACACGCCCGACTGGTGGTTCGGTAGGGCACTCGTTCCCGTGCCGTTGAGTCCCGCATTGTTCCCTTGCGCGATGTTATTGTCACCTAGCAAAGTGAACCCGGTGATGCCGTTGCTATAGGCCCAGTTGCCGTCTCCAGCATTGGTGCCACCGCTCGTGTTCCCGTTTGAGTTAGCGACGATGCCCCCCCAGTTGTTGTGACTCACATTGCAGGTAGCCGTACTCGTGCCGCCCACCAATCGAATGCCGTAGCCGAGCGTGGTCTGCCCCGCAACGTTCATCACTTCCAGACCCTTCACGATGGAGCCGGCCCCGGTCATTTCGAGACCACCGAAGGTAATGTTGTTCACGTCGATGGTGATATGCGGTACGGGCGGTGTGCCAGCAAGGATGTCCCCGCAGCTACTCCCGGCTTGCGTCGTGCCATCAATGGTCAATGCGGTGGCGGTGGCTTGCGTGAGTGCGGTGGCTAGCGTGATCGTGCAGTGGTTGCCGGGGCACCCGCTGATGGTGAAATTGATGGTGCATGGCCCCGCGAGTCCGTTGGCGGTGGTGATGGCGTCACGCAGCGTCCCCGCGCCGCTATCGCTCGCGGAGGTGACTGTGATGACGCAGGGGGTGGGAGTTGGCGCCTGTCCCTGGACGCGCACCGCGACGAGGAGCAGGCCCAGCGCAACGATGCTACGGATTCTGAGAGGCCGCGCCATTGTCCGTTTCGTACCAGGCGGTGACTGACCCGGCCCCTGCCGTGATGCACATTTGGACCTTCTCGGTCCACGTATCGAACTCACAGACGCCATTGGCGTTGGCGACCGGGGTGCACCGAGGGATGACGGGGCTATCAGGATTGATAGGTCGGATTTGCGTTTGCCACGTGACCGTGCCGGTGGTGGCAGCAATGACGCTTTTGTGTCCGGTCGGCTCGACGGCAATTTCTGTGGAGCAACATGGCGTCGCGCTCGGGCATGAGAAGTTCTGTACGATGAGCCCGTGCGTGATGATGGTTGGTGTGGGCGTGACGGTCGAAGTTTGCGTGACCGTTGGTGTTCGAGTGAGTGTGAGTGTGGGTGTCGTGGTTGGCGTGTGAGTCAGTGTTGGTGTTTTCGTCACGCTTGGTGTGGGCGGTGTGTTGCTTGGTTTGGGCGTGGCGGTGCGGGTGTGCGTTGGAGTGCCCGTGCGGGTGCGGGTCTGCGTCCACGTATTGGTTGGCGTCCGGGTTGGGGTAGGAGTGCTGGTTTTCGTGTTCGTTGGCGTATTGGTCACTGTTGGGGTGTTGGTGATTGTTGGCGTATTGGTGATGGTTGGCGTTTTTGTGATGGTGGGCGTCAGGGTAATTGTAGGAGTGAGGGTCGGGGTGTTGGTGGGAACGGTATTGGTGGGACTCTGCGCTCGCGCGATGCTCGCGCACAGTAAGAGGACGGTGGAGAGAAGCCAAGCGAAGCGTGCGTGTGTCATCGAGCCTCCATGCGTCCACCCCATACCACGGTTCTATTTGTGGTTGCAATGAACGCCCTTACTCTTGACACACTGAGGTAGAATCCGGTAAACGCTGTTTTGAGATGCCCATGCCGATGCTAGGTCAGCCTGCTCCGATGCCCGGTGTGATGCCGGGTGGTGGTATGGCAATTCCTCCAGGTGTGGGCGGTGGTGGAGTACTGATGCCGCCAGGCGTCATGGGTGGTGCGCAGAACCCGATGGCCGCGCTCATGCAACGCGGCAAGGGCGGCGGACTGCCCGATCCCATGATGATGTTCTTGACCTTCTCGGCCGGCGTTGGATTTCCAGAGCTGATCCGCGCTATCGAGAAGATGCGCAAGCCGCCTGATGGTAACAAGGGCGGGAAGGGCGTGAGTGCCGATGCGCAGCGGGCGCCTATGCAGTCGATTCCACCACAGTTGGCGCAAATGCTGGCCGCACGGCAAGCAGGGCCGATGTCACCCGGTGCGTTGGCATTGGGGAGCTTACGATAGAACGATGTTTCGCGCTGCTTGACTTTGAAATGGGAATAAAGGAAAGAGGTGGTTATGGCCAGTAAAACAAAGCGACAACACACCAAGGGTCATCCCCTCGGCAAGCGCGGCGTTGTCAAGACGTTTCTACCCGCAGCGGGCAAGATGAAGAATCGACGCGCCAGCCGCGTGCGGAGTTACTGATGCACTCCGATCAGTTGTTGTACGAGCAGATGCTTGCGGCGGGGAAAATCCCGCGCGGCGGTGCTCCCGATCCGACCCCGACTAATTCGCCGGCCCCCAACGCCACGTCCCCTGCATCCGGAGGCGGGAACACTCCCTCAGCGTCTCCGGGTGCAGGGGCTCAGCCTGCCAGCTCTCCACCCTCGACTCCCGAGAAATTCACGACGCCTGCTGACGACTGGCAAAGCAAGTACACCGAGCTGGAAGGTAAGTACAAAGCTTGGGACGGATTCGGCGAGCCGGCCACCGTCAAGCAGACGATGGACTTTGCCCGTCAGGTGGTCACGGCTCTGCAATCTGGTCAGTCGGCGGTGTTCGACCCGGAGACCGGCAAGGTGCTGTTCAAGTCAGTGTCAACACAGAATCCCGCTGCGCCTGCTGATCCGTTCGACGGTATCGACGAATTGCCGCCCCGCGAGATGGCCGCGCGCTTGCGCGATATCGTGCGCAACGAGCTGGCCGGCACCGTGAAGCAGGACGTGGAGAACGTCAAGAAGCTGATCAACGATGCGCTGGGTAATCTGGGTGGTCAGCAAAAGCTGTTTATGACGGCGGCGCGGCTCGCGCAGCAACATCCGGATGTACCGTTCGAGGAGCTGGTGGCGGAAGCTACGCGGATGTCGAGCATGACGCCGGAGCAGCTGTTGGAAGCGGCGTTGCAGCAAAAGCTCTCGCCAGCCCAGCAGCAGAAGATCATCGAGCAGAAGGTGCAGGAGGCATTAGCTGCGCGGCAGCAAGAGCAGGAGAACGAGGAAGCGCAGTTGTTGGCCCCGAAGATGAGCCCGTTCATGTCCCGTATGGCGGATCGTGAGCAGGCTCACAAGGACGGCAGTCTGGTCGAGCGCCGGCAGAAGAGTCGTCTCGACCAGATCCGCAAGATTCGCGAGATTGCAAGAAAGGCTAGCTGACGATGGCGCTCCCTACCGATCCACGAAGCATCAACAACATTCTGGCAACCACGCTAGACGCGCAGTTGTCGGAGATCACCGACAACTTTTTCAACACCAACGCGCTGTTTCAGAAGTTGTTCCTACAGTACAAGGCGGGGTTCAACACGATCAAGTACCGTGGAGGCGCGGAGATTCGTTCGGCCATTCAGTACGCGGGTCTCCCGGCTTATATGTACGAGAAGGGAACGACCTTCGACACCTCGCAGACCGAGTTCCTGACCAGCCTGCAGTTCCAGTGGCGTCGTGCAGCGGCGCTGCTGAACCTGGACCATCTTGATGTGCGTAAGAACATGGGTGACGAGAGTCAGATCATCGACTACGTGGCGGCAGTGGCCCAGAACGGTGTGAACTCTGTCTACAACATGATCGGGTATCGCATCTACGGCACGCAGCCGAATGCGACCACGGGGGTGACCGAGGCAAATCCGGCACCGACCATCGACCCCATTACCGGTGCGGCGTCCATCGACGGGCTCTATAACGGGATTGCCACCACGGGTAGCTATGGTGGCATCACGTTGGGGGGCAATTTCGGGACGCCGGGATTCTCGGTCACCTCGAACATCGTCAATGCGGGTGGCGCTCCGTTCTCGCTGGACATCGCGCAGGAAGCCTACGGTCTGGCGACCTTTGCGCAGGACCAGCCCGATCTCATCGTGACGACGCAGAAGCAATTCAATGCCTTCTGGCAGCGGGCGCAGCCACAGGACCGCAACGCCCCCGGCCCGTTGCGCGATGTGGGGTTCCGGACGGTAAAGTTCAACCAGGCCGAAGTCATCGTGGACTCGCACTGCCTGCCGGGCGATATGTACTTCCTCGACACGAAGTACATCGAAGTGTGGATCATGGACGGGTGCGATTTCGTGCGCCGCTCCGGCGAGCCGTTGGGCTTCCCAGTGCCGACGCAGGACGCTTTCGTGGATCAGCTCATTGCGTACCTGGATCTCATCATTCCGGGGCCGCGCTACCAATCGAAGCTCACCAATTTGGCCGAGTGACCGATGGCGATTGTGGTGGCCCCCAATCAGGCGTTCTCGTACCCGGTCGTGGGGTATGGGTTCGATATCACCGGCTGTGTGCAGGACGGGACGACCGTCAATCACATTACGCTGACCGGTATCGACCCGGAGTACGCTTTTGCGGGGCTGCTCATCGTGGATGTGTCGACGGACCAGACGGGAACAGCGGAGGCGGCATACGCCTGTGTTGACACCGATACGATTGTTAATCTTGCGAATGCCTCGCAAACGGTGACGTTTGACCTGTACGTTCGGTCGGCGACCGGGGCGCATACCAACGCCACGGTGCGGGTGTTTCTGTACTAGGAGAGGAGAGTCATGGCTACCGCAACCTTCTTGCCCGCTTTCTCGTATCCGGTCGTGGGGTATGCCTACGACATCACGGGATGTACGGAGAACGGGACCTCCGCCAACAGCATCACGTGCGGCGGTATCGCTCCGGACTTCAACGTGAACGGCATTCTCGTGGTCGACTGCTCAACGAAGAGTGCGGGGGCGGCAACGCCCTTGGCTGCGTATGCCTCCGTGGACACAGATTCCATCGTGAACAATGCCAATTCGGCGCAGACCGTGGTGTTTGACCTGTACGTGTTCTCTACTGGTGGAGCCGGTGTCGACACTACTGTGCGGATTCTGGTGTACTAATGGGCGCGCTGGTTATCACGCTCCAGGGCATGCAGCCGTCCAGCGACGGCAACGTGCGCAAGGTGTTCGGGAAGATGACGTTCTCGAACAGTTATGCGAGCGGGGGCGATACGTTCGATCCCATCGACATGGGCTTGGCGCAGTTGGACATGCTGCAGATCAATCCAGCGGTTGACGCGACGCCGATCATTCTCATTCCGGTGTGTCTCAATACTTATCCGGTGCCGAGCACGCGGACTTCGAGCGGGTCGACGGCACCGCTGGGTCGGGTAGCTCTATTTCTGCAGGATTTTACGCAAGTCACTGCGACCACGAATGAGAGCACGTTCAGTGCGGACTTTGTGGCGTGGGGAGTGTAGCGGGACCGATGCGTATTCGCGGCCCCATGAACGTTGGCGACGACATAGGACGTGAGGGCCTGCGTCGCCAGGAAGGAGGTCCCACATCTATGGCACGGAGGAAGCATCGTGGTGGCGGCAAGCGCAAGCGTGGCCGCAAGTCGCATCGCAAGATGTAGTAGGTTTCGTATCGTTTCACCTGGATGTAAACGGCCTGGTCGGGCGCGGCTCGGCGAGGCCGTTTGCATTGTGACAGAGGAGATCCATGAATCAGGGCGATGTCTATGGCGGATCGGTAGAGCGGCACTCGTCGGGTGTGTTGGTGGCGAGCTACACGGTTATCCCGACAGCGCCCCGTCCCGGTGCCGCGCCAGCACCGTTTGTGGTGAGCAGCTATGAAATCTATCAGATGCCGACCGGCAACGGAAAGGTCATTCTGTTTTACGACGCCACGGCTGCGCCGGCTGCGGGGACAGCATGGTTCGGCAATACCGATCCGACCAAGAATGTTCAGTGGATGGCCCCCATTACGGGCAACGGGATTTTTCTCTTCAATCCGGGGCCGGCTGGTCACCGGTACTTGAAGGGCTGTACTATCGTGATGAGTGCCGGAACGGACGTGACCCAGTTGCAGCTCGCTACGGCCAACAGCCTGATGTGCGTTGACGGATTCCCGTGGCTAGTGTGATCAATGGCGACGTTCGCCGACATGCAGAACGATGTGCGAATCCTTGTGATGGGGAACCTGGATTCGGACACGATCAAGCTACTGTTGAATCGGGCGCAGTCGCAAATCTGTGAGAATTACGACTGGTCGTTTCTCCTGACGAACACGGTGATCAACTCGGTGGTACCGAAGCAGCATGGTACCATTACGGTGAGTCAGGGGTCTCCGCTCGTTATTGGGGCGGGGACGGCTTTCGGTCAGGATGACGTAGGGAGCTTTATCTGGATCGGGGGCATCAACACTGCACCGTACCCGATCCAATCCGTGCAGGGCACGGCGGTGTTGACGATGGTGGCGCCGTGGTGCGGTCCGTCGATGGTTGCGACCGGCTATAGCATGTCTCCGTTGTATTACCTCGTGGAGAATGCGCTGCAAATTTTGGCGATCCGGCAGACGGTATGGCTTGATAAGGTCACGCGCGAGACGCTGAACGCGCTGGACCCGGCTCGTATTGCGCAGGGCGGTGATCCGGCCTTGAAGTGGGCAATGGGTCCACCGAGCCCTGATTCGAGTCAGACCTGCGAGCTGTGGCCGGTGCCGCAGACGCCGTTGCCGTACTTGGTCGACTTCAAGCGCCGCCCGTTGGCGATGGTGAGCCCGTTCGATATCCCGCTGGCCCCGTACTCGTGCATCGAGGCCAAGGCGATGATGGCTGCGTGCGACAGCTTGTTTGCGTCGACTGGGCAGCAGTCGTGGGCGGTGCTTGGAGCGAAGTACGCAGCACAGTACCAGCAGGAACTCGACGATTGCCGTGCGGCGGATCGGAAGAACTGGATGCACGCGGACGGGTTGACCGCGCCGTCGGCGACATCGATCCTCAGCGACGCGCTCTATATGAGTAATCATGATCCGCTCGGACCGCCCAACTAGGAACTAACCATGCGCGGCGTGACGCCGGTTGACTTGCCCGTCCCGCGTGGCGGCTGGCGGACAGATACGCCACCGCATCTGATTCCCGCTGACGGGTTGTCGGACGGCTTGAACCTCTTCGTTGACGAAGATGGATTACTGCATTCACGCCGTGGGTACGATCGGCTTGCGGAGCAACTGCCGTTTACTGAACGGGTCATGAAGGGGGTGAGTTGGCAGGACAGTGGGGGACAGCAGTTGGTCGTCGCAGGGTTGACGCACTGGGCCGCGCTGGAGGGGGGTGGATTCGTCGATATTACGGGCGATCCGAACAGCGGCGACCCGGCCACGCCAACCCGCTTTGCGCAATTCGGATTCTTGCCCAGCACCAGCCGCACCATTTTGTACGGTGTAAACGGGGCGATCCATGACCCGATGCGATACTGGGTCACTGGGGACGCTGCGTACAAGACGATGGTCGATGTGGCGCATGGAGACTTTACGTTTGCAGCCAACGATATCACTGTGGTGGCTGATCGGCTCGTGGCTATCAACACGACGGAGAATGGGGTGCAGAACCCGCGGCGGGTGCGCTGGTCAAGCGTGTTGAATGGGCAGTCGTGGTCGAGCTTGGCATTTAGCGATCGGCTTGGGGATGCGGGCAACTTGGTGGCGATTCAGCTCACGTCTCGGACCAGTGCTGTGTTGTACTGTGAGAACGGGGCGTGGCTGATGACGGCGACCTACGGCGGGGATGACGCGACAGCGTTTCAATTCGACCGGATCTTTGGTGTGGTGGTGGGTCCCTATTCGCCGGATTCGATCATCAACAAGGGCGGCGTGCACTATCTGCTTGCCACCGATAGGCGTGTGTGGGTCTGTGACGGAAGCAATGCCGAGATCATCTCTGAACCGATTGATGCGGGCCTCCAGCAACGCTTAGCAGTCGGTGCCGGGAGCGTGGGTGGTCTTGATGAAGGGTCGGCGCAGAAGCCGGTCGGGGTGTACGATATTGCGCATCGCCGGTTCATCTGGTTTGTGGCGTTCAAGGGGGAGCAGGAGAGCTATCACGCCATTGTACTGAACCTCTTCACGAAACACTGGGAGCCGCCGTGGCAATTAGCGGACCCCATCACGGCAGCGTTTGCCGTGACTGAGCTGTTTGGGCCGACGTGGGACAATCCTGGCATTGATCCGTCGACCGGCCAGCCGTGGACGTGGGATACGGCTCCGTGGCCGTCGTGGAACGACATTCCCGAGAACTTCAGCCGTGCATTATATGTCGGGACGGTTGATGGTACCCTCTATCGATTTGGATCAGCAGCCTCGGACAATGGGAAGCCTATTTCGTACGTGGCTATCTGGGGTCTGCGCTGGCCGCAGGACATGACCAAGCGCCAGCAGGTGAACACCGCTGAGGTCCTGTTGCAGCCGATCAGCGCGGAGCCGTTGACTATGCGGTTGCGTGGATTCCGAACTGTGTTTGATCCTACACCGGTGACTATCTTGAACCAGGTAGTTGCACAGGATCAGCCGGCACAATGGCTGGTCCGGTTGAGCCCGGAGGTCGCAACGGCAGCGTTCAAGAATGCCAACTATTTCGAGGCGTCCGTGTCGGGGACGACGACGCAGGGCGCTCCGGTATTTGCAGGTGAAACGCTGTTTGCTTTCATTGTCGAGCGGCCCGACGTGGAGGCCGGTGCGACGGCAAACTACTGATGGCTCAGCGACCGATCCCACTCGAATTGCCCACCCCGGTGGTGCCGCGCGACATTGCCCCTGGCATTCGGGATCATCTGACCTCGCTCTACACACGGCTCACGGACTGGTCGCACAAGGTGAGTCTGGCGCACGAGTCGACATTCGACGCGCTCAATGTGGGGACGGTGACCCTGACCCCGGCCCCGGATGGGTCCACAACGGTGTTTACGGCGTCGGCCATCATCCGGGTAGCGAATGGACAACCGCAGGCGTTGCTGATCGAAGGGACGGCCCCACTGCCGCCAACCGCGTGGACGTTGGGGGTGGATGGGAAGACGGTGACGGTTGGGACCGCGCCAGCGAGTGGGACACCGTTCTACTTTGCGTTCGCGGTCACGCGGTGATAGGGAGAAAGAGCCATGCCGCAGATTGTCGATGTGAACCCGACTGTTCCTCCCGGGTCCGAATCGCTCAAGCTCGGGCCGTCGCGGTTTCAGGCTATTGAGCAGGCGATCCTCAAGATTTTCGGGTTTGACGGGACCACAGAGCAGACGTTCGGTGCGCCGTTCAATTTTGATCCACTGGAACAAGCGGCTGGCTTGGCGCAGGTCAATGGACCTCCGGTTACGCCGTTAGGCATCGCGACCCGCGATTTCGTGTTGCAGCGTTCCATATTTGCCACGATCACCAGCGCAACCGGAGCGCTCTACACCGGCAATCCAGACCCTCCGATTGACGACTACGTGCAGGGGGTCGTGTACGTCTTGCTGTGCGGTGGGGTCGACAGTATCAACAGCTCGTTAATGCTGCAGTTGGGGAATGCGCCGTTGGCGAAGGAAGTGCGGATGGCGGACGGCCAAGTGCCGGTGTTTCCGCAGGGGGTGTTCTCGACGGGATCGGTCAGTCTCGTGATCTACGATGGGACGTTTTTCCGGATTGTGGGCGGCGATATGGTGCCGTCTCCTCCGCTGGTCGAGCAGCAAGCGGCGCCGAAGCGCTATGTGGATACCGTGCATGGAGATCAGCACAAGCTGACCATGCAAACGGATGTGACGATCCCGGGTATGACGGTGACTGATGTGATGACGATGACCGTCACGACCCCTGCGGAGGGGTTCACCTATTTTGTGTTCGCATCGTACTTGGTGCACTTGACCTTACCGGCGGCAGTGGACGACGGGTTCGTGCATGCGTTCAATGCGTGGATCACGGATGGCAACATTCAGTATCTCGGATCGGGGCCGGTGGGCCTACGAAATTTTGCAGGCATTGCATCCTTTGGGGGATGTAGCGCCAGTGGGTTTGCGCCAACGTCGTATGGGGCCAACCAGACCATCCCGATCACGGTGCAGGTGCAGTCGAATGCGGACCCGATGGTGGCTGGCAATGTGCAGCAGGCGATCATCAATGGGATGGTGCCGGCGCAGGCCGGTCCCCCCTCGAATCTCTTTGTGATGTTTGTGCGGATCAATTAGAGGAACCCGCTATGCCGACATCCTTCAACGAAGGTTGGACCACCATCCCCGCGTACCTAGACCCGTACTTCAAGAATGTCTTCTCCGATCTGACCACCGCCCAATCACGCTTTCCGGATATCTCGCAGCTTCCGGGCGCGGTTCCCGGGTTGAACATTCCTGGTATGACGCCGGAGCAGCAGCAGCTCCTCCAATCGATGATCGGTGAGGGAACAACGGCTCCACAGCTCCAGGCGGCACAAAATCAGCTCCAGCAACTGACACAAGGCCCTATTGGGTCGAGTCCGGCGACCCAGGCGGGGATGGAAGCCTTTCAGCAGCTCACGCTGCCATCGATCATGCAGACGGCTGCGTTGCAGGGGAATGCGGCCGGGGGTGCGGCCATCGAAGGGGCGCAGCAAGGGGCGAGTGCGGCGGCGTTACCGCTTATCCAGCAAGAGATTCAGAACCGCGAAGCAGCGGTGGGACAATACGGCGGGCTGCAGCAGGCGCAGATGCAGGCATTGGCGCAGGCGTTTGAAGCGTCGGGCTTGCCGCGGGAAGTGGCGTTGGAGCAGGCGCAAGCGGCGTATGACAAGGCACAGCAGGCTTTCGGGATTGAGTCGGGAGTGCAGATGCTGCCGCTCCAGATGCTCGGAGACTTCTTGGGTAAGTCGCAGAAGTCGCATACGACGCTTGGGGCGTGGGATTATGTGGCAGGAATTGGGAAGGGCCTGCAAGGACCAGCGGCCAATCTCTTTGGCGGCGGTGGCAACGGAGGTGGGTGATGGAGGTGACCCCGCGTCCGTGGCAGCCAGGGGACGAGCCGGTTGTCAAGACTATGCTTCAGTATTGCCTCCAGGAGACGGCTGCGCAGGGGGCTGAGCTTCTCCCAACGGACAGAAACGTGACGGTCTTGTGGGCATTGGGGCTCACGTGGTCACAGGCCGGTGAGCCCACGCTGGTGGCCTGCAACGGGCGTCCGATTGCTTTTACCTTGTGGGGCGAGATGAAAGCGCCGTTGCTCTTGGACGTGCGGCATCGGGTGTGTTCCGGGATTGCCACCTACGTTGAGCCGGCGCACCGTCATGCGGGTGTATCTCGGATGTTACGCCAAGCGGCGTTAGCGATGGTCACGGCCCGCGGCATGGTGGTCCGTGGGGTGGCCTACTCAAATGCAGGACTGCAATCGGTGTTGACACTGGGCTTCCAGCCGGTTGGAGTGATGGTGGAGTCTGTATGAGTCGGTTTCGACGATTGGTCCTGGCGGCGGTTCACCCGCTCCGCAATGAGCGCGGGGTGTTTTCTGCCTTGGCGGCGATTGCGTCCGCAGTGGCGGAAGCGGTGGCGGCGGCTGGGAGTGCGGTTGGATCGGCGGCAGGAGCTGCTGGGAGCGCGTTGGGGAGTGCGGCTGGTGCTGTCGGTGGCGCAGTCGGTGATGCCGCTGGATCGGTGAGCAGTGCGCTGGGAATTGGTGCGCCAAGCGCTGCGGGCAGTGCCACACCTGCCGCGGTAGGCAGTGCCGTATCCCTCCCGGAAGGGGCGGGGTTTGCTGGCGAGATGAGTACTGCGGGTGGCGGGATGACATCGGCGGCGGTGCCGGGGGCTGCTCCTGGCATTGGTGGGTCTATTACGGGCTCGGGTGTGTCGGGTGGAGCTGGTGGGTTGTCGCCGACGTTGCAAAAGTTTCTCAGTGAATCGATTCAGCAAGTGGGAAAAGATGATGGTAAGGGTGGGGGCGAGCATGAAGCGACGCCACCGCCGGCGCTCGGAGGTCCGAATCATGGGCTCCTCCAGTTGCCTGGAAAACCTCAATCGTCCCTCGAAGGACTGTGGCAGGCACTGCAACAGCGGCGCGCCAAGCAAGCGGGCATGCTGCTCGGGGGGCAGTGATGGCCGAAGTGACCGGTGTATTCAAGGGACTCGCGGAAGCGTTGCTGGGTGGTGCGTTTGGTGGGATTGATGCGGCCGGGGGTGGAACTGGGGACGTATCCACGTTTTGGAACACGCTCCAGGCCAATAAGGCAAAGGAAGCGAGGGTCCGTCAGCACGCACAGCTTCAGACACTGATGCAGGACCGGGGCTTGCTCAAGCCTGGTGAAGTATTGCCGATGGGCATGGAGGACAATCCGGCACTGCTGAAGATGCTGTATCCCCCGCAGGGCAAGGCTACCAGGCTGGGCAAGCCGGGCGAGGCGTACCTGGACCCACAGGGCAATATGCACGTCGTACCGGGCACGCCGACTAGTAAGCCGATGCGGGTAGGGACGGACACGTGGGTAGACGCTGAGGGGAAGGTTCATCACGAGCCACACCAATTTGCGCCGCAGAAACCGACGCGGGACCGACTTGCATGGAGCGACCGACTTGGAAAAGTGATCGACCTTGATACGGGTCAGGCCATTGCCATTCCGGGCGTGGGGGGTCGTCCCGAAAAGCCTCCGACCGGTAATCCGCGTTTGGACAAGTCGTATGCGTTACAGCAGACGAACTTGGGGAAGATCACCACGCCGCTCGAACAGCAGGCAGAACGCATGGGGCGCTTGATCGAATCGGTCAACCAGACAACGCCTCAAGCCGATGCGCTGA
>SCTJ01000101.1 GCA_004297805.1 Patescibacteria group bacterium
CTTTGGTCTCAATGCCATCAAAAATGTGGGTGCCAATGTGTCCCATGAGATCGTAGAGGAACGTAAACGCAACGGAAAATTTTCCAGTCTAGCCGATTTAATGGAAAGATTGCAATCCAAAGATTTCAACAAAAAATCCATTGAAGCCTTGGCCAAAGTCGGTGCACTAGACGCCTTTGAAGAAAGAGGCAAAATAATTGCCAATGTTGAAACCATTATTAACTTTTCTAAAACGTTGCAAAAGAATCGCACCTCCAATCAAACCAGTCTTTTTGGCGAGGCCGTTCTAGCGCCCCCCACCATCCATCTGGCCACTGCCGAACCGGCCACCAAAAAGCAACGGTTGCAATGGGAAAAGGAGTTACTCGGACTCTATGTCAGCGATCATCCGGCCTCAGAGTATAAAACTTATTTCGAAAAATCAGCTCGGCCAATTGCTTCAGTCAACAAAGATCTAGTTGGCCAAAAAACCAACATCGGCGGCGTCATTACCAAGGTCCAGAAAATCCTCCTCAAAAATCAGAAGAGTATGCTTTTCGTGACGCTTGAAGATTTGACTGGCCGCATCGAGCTCTTGGTTTTTCCCAAAACGCTAGACCTGACTGGAGCCATTTGGACAGAAGACAAAGTGATTATTGCCACTGGTTCAATTTCCGACAAGGATGGGAACTTTAAGCTACTGGTCGACAGCGTGAAAGAAGTAACCAAGAGCGAGGTTGAAACTATGGACAGAATTGAAGCCACCCGACTTAGAAATGGTGGGAGTCATGCTGCCGTAACACAATCGTCTTCAGCAGCCACTGGAAAATTATGTATTACACTTCCGCCCGCAGCTGATCAAAAAGATTTGCAAAAGATTTCACAACTTTTGGACGGATGCCAACCGGGCGACACGCGCATAGTACTAAACGTAAACGGTACCAAGCTAGAGACGCCCTATTGCGTCACCGATACAGCCAAGCTTATCGAACGCGTCCGCACTGAATTACCCGGCTCCGTCATTGAAGCAGGTCAATAGGAAAGGATTTATCAGGCAAACCGTTAGGCCTCAAAGGTCATGCGTTTGAAAACTGCTCGCGTGGCTTCCACATCGCGCTTGCAATATTCCAAGATATCTTTAACTTTGCCTTGCTGATAGAATTCAAAGACTTGCGAACCATCAATGCCCTCTTTGGGGGTCGGCACTCCCAGTGCCAAAGCAATTGATTCCAGCCCAACACTTGAGTTGGCCCACTTGGTCCACTCTTTCATGGTGTCGTAAATCGGATAGTTGCGATACCTTGCGAAACTTAACTCGTAAGCCGGCTTTACCCGTTGCACAATCGAACGCTGATAAATGAACCGTAAGTCAAAATCCATCACATTGTGACCAATAAATTGCACCCCATAATCCGGCCATTGCGGATTGCGCGAAGGCGTACTGATGGCGCGCACAATCTCCCAAAACTTCTTGAGCATGTCCGCTTCATCGCCATCACCTGATAGCACTTCAACTGGATCATCATCGATCGCATAGGCAATACACAAGATTCTTCCAAAGGCTCCATCAAATGACGTGCCGAGTAAGAACTGTTCGAAATCCACAAGCTTGCCGCCTTGTTCCTGCTTTTTGTCTTGCTTCTTCTGATGCAGATAACGAAGAGCTTCGTGATGCTCATCCCCAGCGGGCAAAGTTTCAATGTCCAAAAATAATTTTCTCACAAATTTTTCAAAATAAAAAATTATTATTTTACTTTAGCTCGCGCCTTCTGCACAATGATTTGCTGCAATTTGAGCACGCTTTTGCCAGATACCAGCATCTTGAGACGCCTACGCGTTTCGCGCTTCTCGGCTTTAGTTTTGGCGACTCTCTCATGCATGCGTCTATTATATAGCATCCGTTTCGAAAGCCCAAACTAATATTTATGACGCTTGACCCCGCATTTTTTTGCCGTATACTATTGTATAGACATGTTAATGGAGCGCTGACGTGGCTACCAACCATCGAGCTCCGGCCAGATGCCAGCTAAACGGCATGCAAAGTGTCTCCTTGAACCACGGGCCTTATCCCGAGAGAAGTCGAGGGGAAAATTGGGTGGAACCACGAGGCAATTAGACCCCGTCCCAAGAATCGAGTTTAATCGATTTTTGAGATGGGGTTTTATTGTCTAGCGAAGCGAGCGAAAAGAAAATTAATTTTCTTTTCCGAGCGAGCGCTGACATCAAAGCGGTAAATACCGATTTATTATTTATTATTTACAAACATATGAAAACCA
The DNA here is from genome assembly GCA_004297805.1 of Patescibacteria group bacterium. Lineage (GTDB taxonomy): Bacteria > Patescibacteriota > Minisyncoccia > Moranbacterales > SCTJ01 > SCTJ01. Next base: position 2,256 of record SCTJ01000101.1, read on the forward strand.
AGTTTGATCCAGAAATTATCAGGCACTCGGCCGCCCATGTCCTCGCCGCCGCTGTCCTGGAAATGTTTCCTGAGACCAAGTTTGGCATGGGCCCCGCCACCGAAGACGGCTTCTTCTATGATTTCGAATTGCCTCGCACCCTCATTCCAGAAGATTTGCCCCTCCTGGAAGAAAAGATGAAAAACATTATTGCCACTAATCATCCTTTTGAACGCGAGGAAATTTCCCTCGCTAACGCTCGCGAACACTTCCAGAGGTTAGGTCAACACCTGAAAGTCGAGATCATCGATGATCTGGCCAAAGAAGGCAAGGAGATAGTTTCAGTTTACAAAACTGGCCCATTCGTTGATCTGTGTGTTGGACCACACGTGGAATCGACTGGAGAATTGAAAGCTGAGGGCATCAAATTGATGCGCGCCTCAGGTGCCTATTGGAAGAGCGACGAGAACCGCCAACAGCTGCAACGAATTTACGGCGTGGCCTTTGAAACCAAAAATCAACTAGAAAAATATTTGCACTTACGCGAAGAGGCTGAAAAGCGCGACCACAAAAAACTGGGTAAGGAACTTGGACTTTTTGTGTTTTCCAAGCTGGTCGGGCCAGGCTTGCCACTCTACACCCCCAAGGGCGCGACTGTTCGACGAGAAATTCAAGATTATTCTAATCAACTTCGCCAAGGAATCGGCTACCAGGAAGTCCACACGCCCCAAATCAATAAGGCCGAGTTGTTCAAGATCTCGGGTCATTATGATTTGTATAAGGATGACATGTTTCGAGTTTCTTCGAATTATACTGAGGAAGAATATTTCATGAAACCCATGAACTGTCCGCAACACACCCAGCTCTATGCAGCTGAGATGCGCAGCTATCGCGATCTGCCAGTCCGCATTGCTGACTTTGCCAATCTTCATCGCGACGAAAAGCCAGGTCAGCTTGGGGGACTGACACGCCTGCGGTCTTTCTCTCAAGACGACGGGCACTGCTTTTGCCGCGAAGATCAGATCGAACAAGAGTTCGAGGCCATTCTGGGATGCATCAAAGAAGCCATGGCAACCTACGGCATGAAATATCACATTCGCCTCTCGCTCAGGGATGAAGCCAAGAAAGATCAATATCTGGGTAGCGATGTTGTCTGGGAAAAATCTCAGTCACTGCTGAAAAAAATTCTGGAGCACAGGAAAATCAAGCACGTGCGCGCTGAGGGCGAAGCCGCTTTCTATGGCCCTAAGATGGATTTGATCGCCGAAGATTCCTTGGGCCGTGAGTGGCAACTCTCAACTATTCAGCTCGACTTCAACATGCCGGTGCGTTTCGGCCTTGAATACATCGATGAAGCTGGAAAAAAACAAGTGCCCGTCATGATTCACAGCGCCATCGTCGGTTCACCTGAACGCTTCATGGGTGTGCTCATTGAACACTATGCCGGTAACTTCCCACTCTGGCTCTCGCCAATGCAGGTGGCAGTCATCCCTGTATCCGACAAATTCAGTGATTATGCTGCCACAGTGAAGAAGGAGCTAGCGTCAAACGGCATTCGCGTGGAAACTAACGAAAAGAGCGAGTCGCTTGGCAAGAGAATTAGCGAGACTATCGAGCAGCGTATACCGTATCTGGTTGTAGTTGGAGAAAAAGAAGTGGCTGATAGATTAGTCGCCGTCCGTACCCGCGGAAGCCGCGAGCAAGAGACTTTGCCACTCTCAACTTTTATCGAAAAGATACAAAACGAGATTTCTAAAAAATCCTAACTCTTCTTACTGCCATATATTAATATATGGCAATGTGTCCTAATAAAAGCGATATGGAGCCGCAATATTTCTGCGACTCCATCTTCTCCTTTCTCATTTGTCCCCTCAGGACTTGCGTCCGAAAGGTCCTTTGCGAAAACTCTTGACCCTCTCCGCCCCCTCTCTCGTCAGCCCATACAACCCCTCGTCAGACGACAACTGCCCCTGTTCCACGAGAGACCTGAGCACCTCGTCAACCAATCGCTCAACGGTGCTGCGATTAGCGCGAGTGCGGCTGAGAATGGCTGCAGGAGTCTTCAGAATGCGCCTGACAATCGTCGGTTGAATCACCCTGCCTTGCGGGTTTCTCCCGAAAGCACAGTCCAAGACTGCATTCTCGATCATTCTTTTTCCCATGACACCCCTCTCTTGCTCCGTGAGTTGTTTTTCTGTATCCTGTTAGATACGCTAGATAGGGACAGGCTTTATGAAATACTACATCAAAACCTTCGGGTGTCAAATGAACTATTCAGATTCCGAACGTATTGCAACTGTTTTGGAAAAACAGGGATTTAGGCCTGCTTCCGACATAAAAAAAGCTAATCTAGCTATCTTCAATACATGCGGCGTGCGCCAAATGGCCGAGGATCGGGTTTACGGGCAGATACATAACCTCCGAAAATCTCAACTTCCAAGCTCCAAATCGCAAACAAATAGAACCATTGTTTTAACCGGCTGTTTGGCTAATCGACCAGATGTGCGACGAAGATTGAAAGACAAAGTCGAATTATTTTGTGAAATAAAAGAGTTTCCTCAAAAGATAAAAGCGTTATTAGCCTCTTCATCCAAAGGTACTACCGACCCATATCTTTCCATCAAACCTAGCTATTCAAGCAAGTTTTCAGCTTTCGTCCCAGTTATGACCGGCTGCAACAATTTCTGTTCTTATTGTGTTGTGCCCTATGCACGCGGCCGAGAAATTTCCAGGCCTGCCACAGAGATTCTCAAAGAGGTGCGGAGTTTAGTGAAAAACGGATACAAATTCATCACTCTTGTTGGGCAGAACGTCAACAGTTACCAGGATAACAAAATAAGTTTTCCCTCACTACTCAAGAAAGCGAACGCCATCCCGGGAAAATTTTGGCTGAGCTTCATGACTTCCCATCCCAAAGACATGTCTGATGATTTAATCAAAGTGGTCGCCCAATCTCCAAAAGTGTGCGAGTTCGTTCACCTGCCAATCCAGGCTGGTGACGACAAAATATTAAAAGCCATGAATCGCAAGTATACGCGCGCTCATTATTTGAAACTGATTGCTAAAATTAAAAAAGCTTTTCAGAAATATAAACCTGGCCAGCTCTACGGCCTAGCGGGGGATATTATTGTTGGTTTTCCGGGGGAGACCAAAAAACAATTCCTGGAGTCAGCTAAGGTGCTGGAAAAAGTTCGCTATGACATGCTCTACTTTGGACAATTCTCGCCGCGTTATGGCACGGCCGCTGCCAAAATGAAGGACAACGTTTCCAAAAAAGAAAAAGAGCGTCGAGAAAATTATCTTAACGCCATTCTCAAAGACACTGCCATTAACAATAATCGCC
>SCTJ01000166.1 GCA_004297805.1 Patescibacteria group bacterium
GGAAAAGACCTGGAACGTGCCCCAGGCCGAGCGCGAGGCCTGGACCCGGCACTGGATCAGCGTCGGTTTCGAGGCGCTCGAGAAAACCTTCGCCGACAATCCCTCGACCGGCGGTTTCTGCGAGGGCGATACCCCGACCCTGGCCGATTGCTGCCTGATTCCGCAGGTCTACAACGCCATTCGTTTCGGCGTCGACCTCAAGCCGTATCCGACCGTGCGCCGAATCTACGAGGGCTGCATGGCGCTGCCGGAATTCGAAGCCGCGCGACCGGAAAACCAGCCGGACGCGCCGGCCAGCAGCAACTGATTTGCCGCGGATCGCGGCGCCGGGCGCTTATTCGGCGCCGGGCGTGCCGTACATGTCGGCGTAGGGGTCGTGCTCGCCGCTGGCGCCTTCGGCCAAGCGGATCTTCAGGGCCAGGCCGTCACGTGAATCGGCCTTGCGCAGGGCTTCTTCCAGTTCGATCTTGCCTTCCTTGTACATGCGGAACAGGCATTGATCGAAAGTCTGCATGCCGTCCTGCAGCGACTTGTCCATCGCTTCCTTGATCTCGTGCACTTCGCCGCGGCGGATCAAGTCGCGGATCATCGGCGTGTTGATCAGCACTTCCGAGGCCGGCAGGCGCTTGCCGTCCTTGCCGATCACCAGGCGCAGGGAAATGATCGCCTTCATGTTCAGCGACAGGTTCATCAGGATGTTCTTGTGCGCCGACTCCGGGAAGAAGTTCAGGATGCGCTCGAGGGTCTGGTCGGCGTTGTTGGAGTGTAGGGTCGCCAGGCACAGGTGGCCGGTTTCGGCGAAGGCGATCGCCGACTCCATGGTCACGGCGTCGAGGATCTCGCCGATCAGGATCACGTCCGGCGCCTCGCGCATGGCGTTCTTGAGCGCGTTGTGGAAGGCGTGGGTGTCCAGGCCGACTTCGCGCTGGTTGACGATCGACTTCTTGTGCCGGTGCAGGAACTCGATCGGATCCTCGATGGTGAGGATGTGACCGGTGTTGTTGGAATTGCGGTGATCGATCATCGCCGCCAGCGAGGTCGACTTGCCAGAACCGGTCGAGCCGACCACCAGCACCAGGCCGCGCTGCTCCATCACGATGTCCTTGAGCACGTTCGGCAGCTTGAGCTGGTCGATGCTCGG
>SCTJ01000250.1 GCA_004297805.1 Patescibacteria group bacterium
GATTGAGGCGGCGGTAATACCCTTTCCTAATCCGGAAAGCACACCGCCTGTAACAAATACGTACTTAGTCGGTTTTGCCACCGCTTTTCATCCCGCCTTAATTACTTCTTAGATACTACCGTTAACTCCTCAAAAAAGCAAGCGCTTAAACAAAGTTACCTAGATTTATGTAATCTCGGCGACAACACGTGCTGGAGCACCATCCAGTTGTAACTTGATGGGGAAGGCGTAGATAGTAAACTCTTTGCCTTCCAGCATCTCCAGATTTGTAAGATTTTCAATAATTAAAACATCTCCGGCGAGGAGTATTTTGTGGGCAATAAATTCATCATGGTCTGGGCTGCACATGTCTATTCCTACCATTTTCGCCTTCTTTTTTACAAGATACTCAGCGATTTCCTTTGGCATAGCCGGGTAATTTTCAAAATATTCAGCTTCATGGTACTTTTTATTCATTCCCGATTGAAATAAGACAATGTCTCCTTCTTGAATATCGGCGTCTTCAAGTTTTTTCAAATCGAACGCATCATCTTTGAGGGTAACAAGCCTGCCCCGCCCCACAAACTGATTTACGTTGAATGTGTCAAGCGTTTTGCCGTTCTCTAGCATATGATTCGGGGCGTCCATGTGTGTCCCGACATGCGTGCCAATTGATACAAAATGGTCGTTATAGCCGTCTTTTGCAATCTGGCCAGCTGGAGCAATTTTTGTTGCAGGATCTCCGGGATACACCGGTGTTTGTTCGTTTATGGGAACAGTCAAATCCACAAGCATAAACTTATGATAGCACCTGTATTCAAGTCTACTGGATTTTGGACTTCAAGAATTCAATGGCGGCGGCTTTTTGCGGGTCACGGCCGTTAGTGAAATCGTCTTGGGTGAGGTCAACTTTTTTATCCGGTTCAATGCCCTCTTTGTCGATGTTCTTGCCATTTGGTGTGTACCAGCGGGCAATGGTAACTTTTAGTACACCGCCACCCGATAACTTCTGCAACTGCTGGACGCTGCCCTTGCCAAAACTCTTTACGCCCATAAGTGTTGCTACGCCGTTGTCTTTAAGCGCTCCGGCCGTAATTTCGCTAGCGCTGGCGCTGCCGCCATCAATAAGTACCACGGTAGGCAGACCAGCCAGGGTGGGCATTCCTTCCGATTTATAGGTATGCTCGACCACGTTGCCGCGTTTTTCCTGCAACACTGTTTTATTCTGCAGCCAGAGGCTGGAAACATTGACCGCCGCATCAAGCAAACCACCTGGGTCGCTACGCACATCCAAAATGACCGCTTTAATACCACTCTGCTTGAAATCGTCGG
>SCTJ01000102.1 GCA_004297805.1 Patescibacteria group bacterium
AGGGTCTTGGTCTTGCCTGATCCAGCTCCGGCGATGATCAAAACCGGCCCCTCCGTGGCCGTGACCGCTTCTCGCTGATTGGGATTTAAACCCGCCAAAATATCGCTCATGTTGTGTATTGTAGCATACGCTTGATTTCGCGGTCCATTTAGTGTTACATTGCCAACATGCCAAAGATCCTCCGCTCTATCATTGCCAGCCTGGAAAACGCACCTCTGACCATGGGTTTGTGGATAGGAACTTTTTTGAGCTTGATCGCCGGTCGCCTCCTGGTTGAATTCTGGCTAGGCGGTTTTGCCAGCCGCACTGGCTTGTTTTTTTTCTATGAATTCACTCACACGTTTTTATTCTTCCTGGCCTCCTTCTTTCTGTTGACCTGGATCGTGGCCCTGATCATCCGTCTAGACATTCTGAAGGTCGCTCGCGTACTCACCGCCGGCTTCCTGCTCATTCTCACTCCGCCGCTGGTTGATTATCTCATTTCAGGAGGCAAGGGCTACTGGAGTTTCTACAAATTCGACGGATTGATCGGCCTCGTTCACCGCTTTCTCACTTTTTTCGGGGACCGACCTGATATCGGCATCACTTATGGGGTGCGTTTTGAAGTGGCCCTAGCCATGCTAGCGTTGGCCATCTATGGCTTTGTAAAAATCAGAGAGCGTTTTTCAATTTGGCTATCAACGGCCTACGCCGCTATCATGGCTTTGTCCACTTATGTGGTATTTTTTGTGCTTGGAACATTTCCCTCTTGGGTCTCCTTAGTGTTGCACAGCCACGAAAAGGGTTTGCTTCAAGTTAGCGATGTCGACGTGGCTCAAGATTTTCTTTCGCCCGCCGTTATTTTCACCCGTGAGATTGTTGACACGCGCAGCGCCCTAAATATCAAAATGAGCCTGCTCTATGCCCTGCTTGCCTCAGGATTGGCAGTGCTAGCGCTTTTCTTTCAACAACGCCAGAAACTTTTGGCTTTTGGACGCAATGTTCGCTTGCCACAAGTTATCTACCATGTCGGCCTGGTCTCTGTTGGCGCTTGCCTCGGCATACTGACCAGTCATTCCGTTATCGATCTGAACATTTGGAACATCTCGGCCGGATTACTCATCTTTGAAGCTGTGACCTGTGCTTGGCTAGCTTCAGTAGTGGTCAATGATCTATATGACCAAAACATTGATCGCCTCACCAACAGCGATCGCCCACTCACTGCCAATATCTTTGACCGCCCGACTTATATTTTTCTAGGCTTCATTCTGTTTGCCGCTTCCATTTTTCTCGGTGCTCTTGTGAATCCAAAAGTAGCGCTCCTCTTGGTCGCCTATCAGGCTTTGGCTTTCATTTATTCTGCGCCGCCGATTCGCCTCAAGCGCTTGACGTTCGTCTCGACTTTGGTGAGCGGTATCGCTTCACTCCTGGTGGTATTCATTGGCTTTATTTTGGCCTCTCCTCACCAAGACATTCAGGGCTTTCCCTTTCGCATCGCCTTGCTCCTGATCATTAGCTACACGCTCTCGCTCCCCATCAAGGATTTCAAAGATATCGCTGGGGACAAGGCCGACCAAGTGTGGACTATTCCGGTAGTTTTTGGAGAGGTGTGGGGCAAGCTGGTGGTGGGTAGCGGAGTTTTTCTGTCTTTTCTTCTTAGTGTGATCCTACTCAATGAACCACGGCTTTTTTGGTGGGCTTTGCTTTTTGGCAGCGCCGCCTTTTGGGCCATCAATCATATGCAGCCCACCGACACTCGAACCGCTATCCATTACCGCAATATCTTTTGGTGGATGTTGGGAATAGTCACCCTCTATGGGATGGTGCTAGTAAACACTCTTTTTTTCCAAGCCTAGGCATCTCCCAAAAGCCATTGCCCGCCATCTTTATGGGCGGGCAGGCTGAGTTACGTAATAATGTATATACACGTGTATATACATGTGTATATACTTAACTTATTTCTGAAACAAGGCGCTCAGTTTCTGCCAATCATCCACGCTCAGTTCTTGCGCTCTGACTTTTGAGTCCAGTCCAGCATTCCTGACTTTTTTCTCAACCTCGCCACGGGGAATGTGAAAACTGTTAGCTAGATTGTTGATCAAAGTTTTGCGCTTAGCGCAAAAACCGGCCCGGACAATGCGAAAGAATTTATTTGCCTCTTCGGATGTTATACGTTTTGCGTTATGCGTTATGCGGATGACCGCGCTTTCCACTTCCGGCACCGGACTAAACGCCTTTTTTGACACAGGAAATAATATTTCAGCTCGTGCATAGTATTGCACCGACACCGCCAGAATGCTCATCTCCCCCGGCTTCGCCACGATCCGCTCCGCCACTTCTTTCTGTACCATCAGGATCATCTCTTGTGGAGGAACTTCGCTTTCCAAAAACTTGCGGATAATCGGAGAGGTGATGTAGTAAGGCAGATTGGCAATAACCTTGTAACCAGTAATTGGCAACTGGTAATCAGTAAATATTTTTTCTACATTTAGTTTCAATATATCACCAGTGACTATTTCAATATTCTTTTTCCCTTTAAATTTGTTTCTTAACAGCGTCACCAATGTTTCATCAATTTCAACAGCTATAACCTTAGAACATTTTTTCGACAATGCCTCAGTCAAGACTCCCTGCCCTGGTCCAATTTCCAGCACCACGTCGTCCGATTGCAGCTTAGCGGCCGCCATAATTTGATCAATCACGGAGTGATCAATCAAAAAGTTCTGGCCAAGCGATTTTTTGGGCTGAATATGGGTCATAGAACAAAAAAATCAGACAGGCCACTCCGGGCCTGCCTGAATTGTATACTGCCCTATCAGCAACTGCAACCTTATAGCCCGGTTTCGCCAACTACCCACCAGTTGATTTTCAGAGGCTCGGTTACGACCTCATCCGTTTCAATTGTGAAGCCCACGCCTGTTGAAACACTAGTAACACCAATTTTCACTGGTCGGTCGGCCGTCACAAAGATCCTCGTGCTATCAGTCACCATCGTAGCTTGGACGCCCACTGATTTGCCATCGCCACTCGGGTCGTCAGCCACTGGCAGAATTTCCGCTACTCCAATGGTGCGTGACGATTCATCTGTGACCTTCACGCTTACTAGGCCGCCTTCCAGCACCTCAGCACTCAACTTCCCAAGGATATCCACGTCTCCAGGGGTGGTAACGCGGTCGAGTCCCAGGAGCAGCTTCAGATTGTCGAGGTCTTGTTGGTGGAGGTCCACTTGGGCTAGGAGGACATCTTGGTTGACTTGGAGGGTGAGGGAGTTGATTTGTTGTTGCAGC
>SCTJ01000165.1 GCA_004297805.1 Patescibacteria group bacterium
TTGGCTCCTCGCTGTTTCACGTGGGTAGGCTGGGTTAAGATGGGCTTCCGTTCACCCTCTGGGGAGGCTCATCATGGACCAAGAGACCCTGTTCACTCTCGCGTTGGGGCTGACCTCTCCTTGGGAGGTTCGGAACATCCGCTTTTCATCGGAAGATCGCCGGTTGGACATTTTCGTGGGGTTTCCACGGGGTAGCCTGTTCACCTGTCCGGTCTGCGGCTCGAAGGGTGCCAAGGCGTGGGATACCGCCGAAAAGAGCTGGCGGCATCTCAATTTTTTCCAGCACGAGGCGTGGATCACCGCCAGTGTTCCCCGGGTAAAATGCGACCAAGGATGCGGGGTCAAGAAGATTGAGGTTCCTTGGGCGCGCTCTGGCAGCGGTTTCACGCTGCTGTTCGAGGCCATGATCATGATTATGGCCAGAGAGATGCCAGTCGCACAAGTAGCTGAAATTATGGATGTTCATGATACCCGTCTGTGGCGCACCCTCCATCATTACGTCGATGAGGCCAGGAGCCACTTGGACCTGTCAGAGGTCAAACGAGTCGGTATGGATGAAACCGCCAGCAGGCGCGGACATCATTACATCAGCCTTTTCTTCGATATGGATGAAAGCCAACTCCTATTCGCCACCCAGGGCAAGGACAAGGAAACGGTGGATGCTTTCGCAAAAGACCTGACAGCCCACAAGGGCAGACCAAAGAGTGTCCTCCAGGTTTGCTGCGACATGTCTCCAGCCTTCATTTCTGGAGTGAAAGCCCAATTTCCAGACGCCGAAATCACCTTCGACCGCTTCCATATCATGAAGATTGTCAATGACGCCGTAGATCAGGTCCGGCGCGAAGAAGCCACGACCCAACCCCTCCTCGCCAAGACCCGCTACATATGGCTCAAGAATCCAGGCAACCTGACGGCCAAGCAACAATCAACCATGAATTCGCTGAAAAATCATAAACTCAAGACTGCCAGGGCCTACCAGATTCGGCTGACCCTCCAGGATTTTTTTCGACTACCCACCCGCCAGGAGGGAGAGGCGTTTCTTAAACGCTGGTACTTTTGGGCCACCCACAGCCGCCTGCCACCCATCGTCGCTGCTGCGAAAACCATCAAGAATCATTGGGATGGCGTACTAAATTGGTTCGATAGTCGGTTAACCACTGGTCTGGTCGAAGGCTTCAACAGCCTCCTTCAGGCGGCAAAAGCCCGAGCCAGAGGCTACCGCTCCACCGCGAATTTCATCACCATGGCCTACCTTATTGGGAGCCAGTTAAATTTCAGCCTACCCACGTGAAACAGCGAGGAGCCTCCTCCTTAGACGCTCATCAAGCGTCCATTCGATAAGCTTAAATCGTTCGTGGAGTAGGCTGTCACTTGGCATGCTCC
>SCTJ01000007.1 GCA_004297805.1 Patescibacteria group bacterium
TTTGACTCGCGGGATCTGGGCATAGAATTCGTCCGGCGCCTTAACCCGCGTAGCCTTATACTCCTTGAAAGCCTCGTGGCGAAAGGTAGGGCCCTTGAGATCAAAGGTGACCGCCAGATATTCTGGTTTGAATTTTTCAATCACACTCAAAAGAGTGGAGGTGAATCCATAGACCGCGTTCACCAACTCCCCCTTTTTGGTAGCCAGCGGCGGCAAGGCATGGAAAGCCCGATGCATGATGGCGTTACCATCGATAAGAATCAGTTTCTTGCTCATGGTTCCAGTATAGAACAAGAATGCCAAAAAAAGAAAGGCGGATATTTCCGCCTCTCTCTGTCCCGAATCCAGATAGCCCTAGTTTTATTTGGCCACCGGCTCAATCTTTTCAATCACCACATTCTCTAGCGGTCGATCCTGAGCTCCAGTCTGAACATTTTCAATCTTGAGCGCTACCTCCATGCCAGAAACGACTTCCCCAAAGACTGTATAGTTTGGGGCCAGCGCTGCTTTAGGACTGGCGGTAACAATGAAAAACTGACTGCCATTGGTATCTTGACCAGAATTAGCCATGGCTAGCGTTCCCTGCGGATATGTTTCCGTTCCCTTCAGCTCATCTTTAAACTTATAGCCTGGCCCTCCCTGCCCCCAGGTAGAAACGTTCCCCGTTTTAGAATTAGGATCGCCGCCCTGAATCATGAAACCCTTAATAACCCGGTGAAATTTAGTCCCGTCGTAAAATCCTTCTTTGGCTAGCTTCAAGAAATTGTTGACTGCCAGTGGCGCATCCGCTGCGAAGAACTTAACCTTAATCGTGCCGAGAGATGTTTGAATCGTCGCGGCTTGATATTGTTTAGTATAATCCATATTATCTGGGTTTGATTTAGTTTCGTTAACTGCTTTGCCTATCTGATCATCCCGCTGTTGGGTTGCGTCACCTACCGCTTGTTCGGCTCGCTCTTTGGTTCCTAGCATCCCTTGAATATATCCGTCATTAAATGTTTGGTCCTTAACTGGCTTGGTAGTTTCCGCCTGGTCTCCACAACCCGCCAGCAGCATGACTGCCGTGAGACCCAGGATTAGTTTACTCGCCCTCTGCATATTGGTTATTTTTTAATTTTTATTCCGGTCACGAATTGGCCACCCAGTTCGCGATTCAAACATCGGCGGACGTGCTCGATGTTAAGTCGCAGCTCTGCACTGAAGGTGGCACTCTCCGCCTTTACAAACAGCTCCTTGCCATTCCAGTAGTCGGGTTTGAGGTTTTTAATTCCTTGCGCTCCATACTCATCTTTTACCACTCGTTGGAAAGCATAGTAAATGCTCTTCTCGTCCCAGACTATTTTGGTCACCGGCTCGGTCTCCGTTTGTTTAATAATTTGACCGATGCGTTTCATTTATTTTCGGATGGGCATAATGATATAGGTAAGCGCTGAACTTTGTTTGGCATCTCCCTTTTTCTCCTCATCTGGCCGAATAGCCACTGGGGCGGTCCCGCTATTTAGCAAAAGACTGACAAATGGCGTAGCCACAGCATTGATTCCATCCAGGATGTAACGCGGATTAAACACCACCTCCTGGCTTGGACCTGTACCCGTTACTAAGATTTCTGTCACGTTTTCTCCCTTGTCCTCAGAGTTTGCTACTACGGTCAGCCTACCCTTTTCTGGAACAATTTGAAATATCACTTCTCCGCCCTTGCTTTGGGTAAAAAAGCTGGCCATGCGAGTAGCGCGTAACAGTTCGTCTCTTCCCACAAGTATTTTAGTTTCAAACTGTTGTGGCATAATTTGCTTGTACTCCGGATATTTGCCATTGATTAAACGCGAAACGACCCGAACACCTTCTGCCTGAAAAAATATTTGATTTTCCTCAATGGCCACCTTTACTTCTCCTCCTTCGGGACTGAGCACCCTCCAAAGCTCGGAAAAGGTGCTGGCCGGGACAATGATCGACTGGGTTTTTCCTCGAAGGGCTTTATAGCCAGTCTGATTTTCAACCCTCAAGGGGATGTTCACCTCCGTCAATCGAAAACTATCGGTTGAGGCTAAAAAGGTGTCCTCCTCTCCCAAAATCACATCAACCCCTGCCAGCTCCGGTCGCGTGTTGTCAACGGAGGCGCTCACCAGGAGTTTTGGCAAATTTTCCTTCAAATCAGTTCCTGACCAAGAAAATAAAAATTCCCCCTTCATTTCTGGGATAATTGGAAATTCTGTGTCCGACATGCCCTTTATTTTAGCCGTGTGTGAACCACACTTAACCTCCAGTGTTTGTCCGGAAAGGGCAAGCGACACCGTTTCCTCTCCTGGCAGGTTGCCAACAAAATTACCGAGCAATTTCGCAGGAACGGTTATTTTCCCTTCGCGTTCAATCTTAGCGCCGATTCGGATAAATACCCCTATCTCTAAATTAGTTGCGGATAGCTTTAACATGCCTCGTTCTGTTTCTAGAAGAATATTTTCTAAAATAGGTAGGGTAATTTGCTTACCCACCACGCGTTCTGTTCCGGCCAGGGCCTTGCGTAGATTGTTGAGAGTACAATTAATTTTCATAGAGTTGGTGAACTAGGGATTAATAA
>SCTJ01000167.1 GCA_004297805.1 Patescibacteria group bacterium
CTGTTCCGCGTAATAGTTCACGAATCCACTCGCCAGTATTGGCAGAATGTCCTGAGTACGGCGGATTTCCTAAAATCACCATCACTGGCGTATCTTTTTTAATAGCATTGGCTGCATTCGCCTCATCCGATAACCATTTTGCAAATGCCGGTTCGTGCATATCATGAGCTTTATCTAAAGTATTGGTTAAAAATACCCGTAATCGTTCATCGCTTTTAAAATTATAACCATACTCTTGCAACTGCAAGCCTAGCTTCATGTGTGCAACTGTGTAAGCCGCCATCAACAATTCAAAACCATGCACACGCGGCAATAAATGCTCAGAAACGTAAGCAGACCATGCCCCGGCTGTTCTTTTAGAAACTTCCTGATAGATATTAGCAATTACTGCATATAAAAATGTTCCTGTACCAGTTGCCGGATCAAGAATTTGTACTCTATGAGTGCCATCATCAATTTTAGAATAATCGGTTAATCCTTTTTTCAGTTTGAATTTATCTTTCAGCAACAAATCCACCGAACGCACGATATACGAAACCACAGGCTCCGGCGTGTAATAAACTCCGCGAATTTCCCGCACTTGCGGGTTGTAATGCTTTAAGAAAGTTTCGTAAAAATGCACCACAGGGTCTTCCTGACGGGTACGCTTGCCAAAATCCGCCAGAATCGCGGCAATATCAGCATGATTCAACACTTTCACCAACTGCTCAACCAACCAAACCAATCCCGCATCTAAATCAACCCCCGCCAATTGACTGAACAATTGCCGCAAAAAAGGATTGGTTTTCGGGACAAAATAAATCGCTGTCAACCGTGAAAATGGCTGCCCACAGCTACTGCATTTTGCCGCAAACAACCCATAACACACCGTTTGCGCTACCATATCAGCAAACTCTTCCGCCGTGAGCGTATCAATCAACACACTGCGAAAACTATCAAGCTGACCGTGCAATTTGCCGTTTTTATCTTCGTTTTTATAGCCTTGCAAAATAGAGTCTTTCATCTGCTCGGCAATATAGGCTATTTTTTCAGCTAATTCTTCGGGGCTACGCAAGGTGATAGATTGCGCTTCGATAAAATTTTTCAGCAAACGTTTCAAGTGACTCAATGCGTCTGGAATTGGTGTTAAACAACCTTTGCTATCCACTTTTGCCAGTCTTACGGTCATTTTTGCGTGATATTCTTCATTTAAAATCCAGCGAAATTCTAAATAATCCGTCAATATCACATTATCCAACGAACGAAAATAACGTTGTAATTGTTCGGATTCCTGCACTTTATCCAAATTTGCGCCTATATCTTTCGCTTCAATATAACCAACGGGCACGTTGTCATTGGCGACTTCAAAATCGGGAGAGT
>SCTJ01000168.1 GCA_004297805.1 Patescibacteria group bacterium
GAATAAAATAGCTGAAGTAGGAATAACTTCAATCCGCAAAGATATGTTTCTCGAGAGTCCGCTACCTGCAAATATTACACTTGAAGATTACAAAAAAAACTTAGGTGATCTTCAAAACCCAGATAACTGGGATACAACCACAATTGCTCGAATTCGAAGTTATTATGCAAATGCTAGAAAACGTGGTATTAAGACAATTGGCATAGTCGCATATTCACCAAGCTGGTTAAATTATTCAAAGTATGTATGGGGTGTCCCGAAAGATATGGATGTCTATGAAGATCTCGTAAAAAAAACGTATAAGCTTTATAGAAACGATTTAGATTATGTCGAAATCTGGAATGAACCTAACTTTGATGTCTTTTTTCATACAGAAGGCAGTGGCATGACCAAGGATGAAGCATATGCTAAATTATTTTATCATGCGGTAAAAGCTATCAGAGCAGTCGATGCTGAAGCTAACGACGGCAAAATTATACCTATCATGGGACCAGCAGGATTTAACCCTATGCTTACTTCAACCTTGGAAACGATTCTAAAAGATCCACAAACACGAGATTCACTACAGATCGTAACCTATCACAATTATGACGCCAAACACCTCAAAGAACCATCTTGGATAAATTATAAAAAAGTAATGAATAAATATGGGAAGGGTGACTTACCTGTTTTTATAACCGAGTGGAATTCAGAACCTGAAACTAAAACTTTTTCCCTTCTTAACACTTCTAACCAAGCAATTAATTATGTGGGAAATAAATTTATTGCCTTTCTGAAAATGGGACTTGCAGGGGCGAATTATCATGTTATTGAAGCCCTTGATCTCAGAAAACCCAATGATGGTGAAGGATATATGGGCTTTTACCGTTGGAAAAATGGTCACGCCGAACTTCTTCCCCAAGCCAAGACCTGGAGGCTCTTGAGTACGAAGATGATGTTGGGGAAGGGGCCGAGTAATATCTATGACATTCAGACGGGAGATAATGAAATTAATGCAGTTGGCTTTAAAAATTCAGCCAATCAGTACGGGGCAGTGATTGTTAATAATA
>SCTJ01000136.1 GCA_004297805.1 Patescibacteria group bacterium
CGCGCACCACTTGGTAGCGAACGTTAATGTCCTTCACGCGGCCCGCGCGCACCACCACCACGGAGTGCTCCTGCAGGTTGTGTCCCTCGCCGGGGATATAGGCGGTGATTTCCTGACCGTTAGTCAAGCGTACACGGGCGATTTTGCGGATAGCGGAGTTTGGTTTGCGGGGGGTCGTAGTCGTTACCTTGGTGCACACACCGCGCTTAAAGGGGCTGGGGTAAAAAACAGGGCGATTTTTGAGCGTATTGAAGCCGCGTCCGAGTGCGGGCGCTTTTGATTTTGACGGGCGCATTTTGCGGCCCTTTCGGACAAGTTGGTTGATGCGTGCCATTGTGTGTGGTGAAACAAAATCCCGCCACAGCGGGACCCCACTAATCTACTTTATATTGTCGCTCCTGTCAAAAGTCCGAAGAGTGTCTGTAAAAAAGCGCTGAAATACGATGAGAAGAAATAAAAAATGAACAGTATAAGGAACGTCCCCGAGAGGATACCGAGGCTCTCCACACCGGTGCGAAAGGAATCATAGGAGCGTGCAAGCCCCGGGGGCAGTATCCCTGAAAGGATTTTTGAGCCGTCCAAGGGCGGTATCGGGATTATATTAAAGAGTGCGAGCAACATATTGATGTACGTAATGGTTGCGCAAGCCATAAGCATGGACGGGTCGAGACTCGCCCCGAAAAATCTGACGATGAGACCAAAAATGAGCGCGAGCAGTATATTAGTCCCCGGCCCCGCAAAGGCAACCAACACCTCACCAAACCGGCCACGCAAGTTGTATGGGTTGTATGGTACGGGCTTTGCATAGCCGATGAGTATCGGTGCCTGTGTAAGCAGAAGGATGGCCGGCAACATGATCGTGCCGAGCGGGTCGATGTGCTTTAGCGGGTTAAGTGTGAGCCTCCCCTGCAAGCGCGCGGTTGGGTCGCCAAGCCAGTTTGCCATATAGCCGTGAGCCACCTCGTGCAATATCACAGAGAAAATAAGTATTACGAGCCCAAAAATAAGGTCCGTTTGCATGTTTGTGAAATCATGATATCATGCGAGTTCAAAAATAGGTATGGCAAAAATCTGTCCAGTTACAAAAAAGGGTTCAAAAGTCGCAGGCGGGTATTCCAACCGTGTCCGTGCGACCAAATTCAACCCGACCGGTAAAGTTCGCAAGCAACCGAACATGCAAAAAAAGCGCATCTTTGTGCCGGAACTTAACCGTACCATCACCGTTACTCTCTCTACGCAGGGCATCCGCACCATGACTAAAAACGGTGCATACAAAACGCTCAAGGCAGCGGGTGTTATTTAGTCCGGACAATCTCCTTTCCATTCGAAACAAACACGACTGTCCCCTCTTGGTCTGTCCGGAGGGTTTTTATATGTTGTGAGGAAAGTGTGCCCAGCGTCTGCGGGGTCGGGTGGCCGTACGTATTGCCAGCTCCGACAGAAATAACCGCGATAGTAGGATGCACTTCCGCTACAAATGCCGTACCGCTTGAAAAGCGCGAGCCGTGATGACCTACTTTCAAAATATCGCTCGCAAGGTCAGTTGAGCTTCCTATCTGCATCAGATGATTTTCAACATCCATTGGCGCATCACACATAAAGAGTACTGATGTATTGCCATACACCAGGCGCGATACGATGCAGCCCTCGTTCGTTTTGTTGGTTGTAAGCTGCGAAACATCGAAATCTGGAAATAAGATCTGTAGTTTCGCTCCCGCGCCCAAGTCAAGCCAGTCGCCGCGTCGCACGATGTAGC
>SCTJ01000169.1 GCA_004297805.1 Patescibacteria group bacterium
ACGCCCGACCTGGTGAGTGCTGAAATGTTAAGCGCGCTGTTGGCGATGTATTTGAAAGGTCAACAGCGGCCTGACGCACTGTTTTCTGACAGCGTGTTGGATTATGTGAAGCAAGCTTATATTTTGAACAATAGCAGCCGCGCGAACAAACCTGCCTTGCATGTAGCGGCTGATAAGTTAATGCTGAGTTTGGAGCAGGATTATGAGCCGGAATTGCAGCGTTTGTATGGCGCAATGGCCGATGTTGGTGAATTGTTAAGCGACGGATTTGTAGCTTTTTGTGAAGAAATTATTTTGCCTGTTTGGATAGCAACGCATGAGGATTAAGGCTTGATTCCATCAAATGCCACAATGCGTTGCTTAAATATATTCAAAAACCTTGATTACTTCTTGAACTTCCGGCTGCTGTCTCGCTATCTCAGCGGCTATGTCCCCTTCTTTTGGGTAGACTAGGCCCATCAGGAAAACCCTGCTATTTTCCGTCACAACTTTTATCCGTGTAGTGTCAAAGCCTGGCAATCTAGGATCAGAAGTAAAAGCGATTTTTATCTTAGCGGTAATTAAACTGTCGTTAGCTCGTGTAGAAAATGAAGATGGATAAGCGAGCAGCATTTGATTTTGTATGAGTCTAACATCATTAAGTGCCTGAATTGTTTCACTTATATGCGATAACAATGCTTGAATGGGAGTTTCGCCTGTAATCAATACAATGCCATTGTAAGAAGTGACATTAAAATGGCTATTTGATCTAATGTCGGAATCTAAATTAAGGGTAATCATCGCATCATTTTCAATCTTTTCATCTGTAAGAATGGATTGAGCATTACGCCGGTCATGAAACAGTGCGATGCCTGTAACCTCTGCTGTACCAACCCCCATAGTAGTACAGCCATTAATGAGCAGCGGTATAAACAGCAAAAGGGGAATTTTGTTCATCGTTCTAGCCTCCGAAGAGTTGGTGATCAATCAGATCGCATAAGCAATGCGTAATTAATAAATGCACTTCCTGAACCCGCGCTGTTGACTGGGAAGGAACGCGGATTTCAATGTCAAATTCATTCAAGGCTGCCACTAAACTGCCGCCATCTTTTCCTGTTAAAGCAAGTACCGTCATGTTTTTATCATGAGCAGTATTAACGGCTTTTATAACATTGGCAGAATTGCCACTGCTGGTATACACCATTAACAGATCGCCACTTTGGCCTAACGCTCTGATCTGTTTTGCAAAAATCTCGTC
>SCTJ01000008.1 GCA_004297805.1 Patescibacteria group bacterium
CGCTGTCAGGCTTGGTAAAAACTGCCAGGATATTATAGGACTGATCAAGCAAGGCTTTGAGGGCCGTGCCTGCCAAATCTCCAGTGCCCATGAAAACGGCTTTAAGTTGAATAGCTCGGCGTGGTGATTCCATAATTAAGTTATAAGTTTTTTATTTTCGGCATCTTCTTGGCGCGGTCAATGATGAGCACGCCGTCCAAATGATCAATTTCATGCTGAAAGGCTCGAGCCAAGAGTCCACTGGCTTTGGCTTTCACCTTCTTTCCGGATTCATCGGTGTAACGAACTTTGACCGTCTCGGGTCGTTCAATGGGGAAAAACTTCCCGGGGAAGCTCAGACAACCCTCTTCCATGATTATTTTTTGTTTCGATTTAGCCGTAAGCTGTGGATTAATCAAAACATAGATGGTTTCATTTTCACGAACAACACACAGCCGAAGTGCTTCGCCAACTTGAGGAGCGGCCAAACCCAGTCCATTAGCCTCATCCATCGTGACAATCATTGATTGAACGAGCTTTTGCACGGCCGCATCGAGCGGATCTTTGACCTTTTGAGATTTACCCCGTAATACCGGCGCGGGATAAACTTTAATCTTTTTCGCTTTAGTTGCTGGCATAAGTATTTTGATTTAGGCGATACCGATTGGGTCCACATCCACAATCCAGCCCGTGCCCAGTCGTTTGATCGTTGAATGAATTTCGGCAGGCACAGTAGTAGCTGTGATTTTCAAAACAATTTGTTTTCGAACGCGTCCCCGAATTTTTGCAACCAGTGGATTGTGGGGTAGAGAAATAATAGCACCAGCAGAGGCACTTAGCTGCTCAGTTAGTAACTTATATACGCCGACGGCCTCTCGCTCAACTTTCTTTTCACTCTGGTCCTGATAGACAAGCTTGATTATTCGATTGAATGGCGGATAGTGCAATATTTCACGCAGCCGGAGTTCATTGACATAGAAGGCTTGATAGTCCATGGCCACTGCCGCTTTCATGACAAAATGTTCTGGTTGATAGGTCTGAATGACGACTGTCCCTCCAAATTGGCTCCCCAGGCGGCTGGTCCGACCGGCCACTTGGACAATATGCTGGAAGGCACTTTCATCTGTCCGGAAGTCCGGAATCGAGAGCAGACTATCTGCATCAATAATACCAACTAGTGCGACACTCGGCAAATCCCAACCCTTAGTTACCATTTGGGTTCCAATAATAATATCTATCTTTCCCTGGCTGAATTCTTGATATATTTTTTCGTGCGCTCCAATTTGGCGCGTCGAATCAAAATCGGCTCGTTGAATTCGGGCACTGGCAAACAATCCTTGCAGCTCACGTTCAATTTTCTGCGTGCCGAGGCCAATATTTTTGAAAGCAGTGTTGCCGCATTTAGCACAAGTCACAAACACATCGCTGCGGTAAGTGCAATGGATGCATTTGTAGGTACCGTCGGTATCATAAATGAGTGAGCGATCGCATTTGGGACAACGCAGCACATTTTTGCACTTAGCGCAGACCGCAAAAGCACTCATGCCGCGGCGATTCACAAAAAGTACGATTTGGCGCCGGTGTTTTAAGGCAAATGCAACCTCAGCCTTCAGTGTGCCGCTTAACACGGAGTTGAGCGCACTGGTTTTTTTCCAGCGCTCTTTGCGCATATCAACCATTAGCATATTAGTATTGGGGAGAGATTGGTTGGGCAGGACCAGTCGGGGCAGCTCCAGTAGGCCAATCTTTTTCAGGCTAGTTTGATAGAAAGTTTCTACTCGAGGGGTGGCTGAACCCAGCGCCAGTGTTGCCTCGTAAAGTCTGGCCAGCTCAGTGGCCACTTCATGCACATCATAACGCGGAGTCATGTCCCATTGCTTGAAAGAAATATCTTGTTCCTCATCAATCACAATTAATTGCAAGTTTTGAAAAGGAGCAAAAATGGCCATGCGAGTGCCGATTATGATTTTGGCTTCACCCGATTTTATTTTTTGCCAAGCGGTATACAACTGTCCCTTGGAAACGTGACTATGCAACACTACTAGTTCCTCAGGTTTCACCAGATGGCCGTAGCGTTCCACGGCTTGCGGGGTCAGAGTTAGTTCTGGCAGTAAAATTAGAAACTGTTGTTTAGAATTACGCTTTAGTAATTTGGCAATGGCTTGAATATAGACCTCCGTTTTTCCAGAAGAAGCGGGACCGAACAACAAAAAGCTCGTAGATTTTAGCTTAGAGTTTTTAGCATTATTTGTAATTGCATCTACAGCGTTTGTTTGTTCTCTTGTGAGTTGTATTTTTTTGGGGCCTTGGTTGGGTTTTGGGACTTGTATTTTTTGTCTTTCTTTTACTTTTTTGGGTATGAAAAATTTGAGCACAATGCCCAGTGGACAAATATAGTATTCGGAAATATATTCAGCCAGTTTCAGTTGATTGGGAGTTAGGGCGGATTCTTGGGTGATGGAATTTATCCGGCGCAACTGAATATTGCCAAAACGTTCGAAATCCTGTCGATTGCCAATCACAATCCCCTCCACATTGCGCCGGAAGAGGGGAGCGGAGACCAGAATTCCGACCGGAATTTCGGCATCCCAGACATAGGAAAAATGTTGCTGTCGAATCAGCGAAATACGGGTCAGGGGCACCACATCCACGATAAATTTTCCCTTATTTTCAGGCATAGTTGAATTGTATCACCCTAGCATAGGCCTCGCAATCAACGGTTGAGTTTGCGCTGGAGTTGAGGTACAATTACCGCATGCAACGCAAAATATTCATTGGCATTGATTTGCCATTTCAAGCCAAAAAACGCCTAGCTCAAAAGCTGGAAAAGTTTGCCGATTTACCAGTGAAATGGATTGATCCAGAGCTTTTTCATGTGACTCTGTTGTTTTTGGGGCACATTGAGAATGAGGATGTTCCAGACCTATGCGAGAGAGTGCGAGAGGCCGTGGCTGACCAGCCGATGTTTGAAATTTCTTTGAATCACATTGAACTCGGGCCAGATCCGAACAATCCCAAGCTGGTTTGGGCTAGCGGCGAGTCAAACGAGGAATTGCGAGAACTCTTTGCGCGAGTCGACAAAGCGGCCAGCTCAGCCAGCGTGGAAAAGAAAACTTTTCGTCCGCATGTCACCCTAGGGCGACTCCGTCATTATGCCTGGATGACCCTCGGTGAGGCACCAGTGATTGATGTAGAGATGAACCTGGCCGTGCCAGTCGATGCCGTTCATATTTTTGAAAGCAGTGTGGAGCAAGGGCGAACGCGCTATTTTTCGTTGGAAATTTGTCCATTGCAGTAAGTTACAAAACAAAGAACATGAAGCCTAATTGCGCCGACATTTCCAATAACCTTCAATCCCTGCAATCACTTTGGGACAAATTCAAGGCGGAAGCGAAAACAGCGAAAAAAACCAAACATTTTTTAGAAACTGATCACCTGCAGCACGAGCTTGAGACAAGAATAGGATTGTTGAATGAAATGATGCCTAGCTCTCCGCAAATTGAATTTGATCGTTGGGCTAGAAAGCACAACCTCACAGGGAATGTCAGGAGAATTGAATGCAGACTCTATCAAAGAAACGGGAGGAGATTGTTGGATGGGCTAACGGTTCGGGATATCTTCGTTGATTCTTATGCTGAAGACCTGTTGCTTTTCGATGAGGAGTTCGACGTCCCGCTCAACCAAGATTCCGAGGCTGTGAAAATGCTTAATCTTGTCCGCATAACCGTGGAAAATCTTGGCCTACCCAAAAAGGCCACACTGGAACAAATTTACACGCGAGCTGCTCAGCTCGGATTGGAATTGTGCCCAGCAAACACTGGGCCAAACCTGCGGCACAATGTTAATTTTGATCACAACACCTGGACGCGTACCTATATTGCTTCTCGACCATTGAAATTTCCGAGAGGACTACGATTTGGAACGTCAGGCATATTTCGCCTAAGTCATGCGAGCGAAGGTGACTCAGCCATTGGACTTGAAGATGTTAGTGATCGGGAATGGGGAAGCGAAGACGATCTTGTGTTTAGTCTTCCTTGGAAAAAGAAGTCCTCATAATAAATGGCAGATAATGCGGGGTCATAGTTTATTATCAAAAAATGCACATACTAGACATACGAGTCGATAATTTTAGCAAAGAAGAGCTACTGGCAAAAGTTTCCGGTTTTTTGAACGAGCCAAAATTTCACCAGATCGTCACAATCAATCCAGAATTTGTTTTGGCCGCCCAGAAAGACGAGGTGTTTCGAGATATTCTGAACGATTGCGATTTGAACGTGGCCGATGGCTTTGGCTTGAATATAGCCTTATGGAAAAGAGGGGAGAGACTCAAATATAGAATGGCCGGGGCTGACTTAATGGATGAAATCCTCAAAATAGCCAAGGCTCAGAAATTGCACGTATTTGTGGCCATTAAACAGGGTGGCCTCTCGTCATTTGATGGGGTTAAGAGAGCCCTGGAAGCCAAATTTGAAGGCCTAGGGGTGTCTGGAACCGATCTCCCTACAAACACCCAAAATTACCCTATTGACAACAGTGTTATATTATTGTGCAATTTTGGAGCCCCTGAGCAGGAAAAGTTTATTAATACACTGAAAAGTGATACAATACGCCTAGCCATCGGAGTGGGTGGCGGTTTCGATTTTCTCACCGGAAAATTGAAACGTGCTCCGCTCTGGATGCGTCGAATGGGCCTGGAATGGTTGTTTCGTCTGATTCAACAGCCCAAGCGAATTGGAAGGATTTGGAACGCCGTAGTCGTTTTTCCTATTAAACTATTATTTTCTAAATAGCATGAGCAAAGTTCGCGTTCGCTTCGCGCCATCACCAACAGGATTTGTGCACGTGGGAAGCCTCAGAACCACATTGTATAACTATCTTTTTGCCCGTAAAAACAGCGGCACCTTTATTTTGCGTGTGGAAGACACTGACCGCAAACGATTTGTGGAAGGCGCCGTCGAGAATTTGATTAAAACTTTAGATTGGGCTGGACTAGATCATGATGAAGGCGTTTTCCTGGAAGAAGGCAAAGTCGTTCAGAGGGGTAACTATGGTCCATACTTTCAGTCAGAACGATTGGAAATTTATAAAAAATACGCTGAGGAGCTTCTAGCTAAAGGTCATGCTTACCATTGTTTTTGCAGCCCAGAAAAATTAGACGAAATGCGCGCCCAGCAGTTGGCTGCTAAAAAGGCGCCTATGTATGACCGCACCTGTCTAAATTTATCTTCAGCGGAAGTCGCAGAGAAGTTGAAAGCGGGCGGGACGCATGTCATTCGACAAAAAATAAACACTGAGGGAGTCACTGAGTTTGACGATATCATTCGTGGGAAAGTTAAATTTGAAAACGCACTCTTGGATGATCAGGTAATCATGAAGTCTGATGGATTTCCGACCTATAACTTTGCCAACGTGATTGATGACCACCTCATGGAGATCACCCATGCTATCCGCGGTGAAGAGTTTGTCTCCAGCACACCCAAATATATTCAACTCTATCAAGCCTTTGGTTGGGAAGCGCCACAATTTGCTCACTTGCCACTGCTGCTCAACCCAGACAAATCCAAACTTTCCAAACGTCAAGGCGATGTGGCTGTGGAAGATTATGTAAAGAAAGGCTACTCAAAAGAGGCTCTGCTTAATTTTGTGGCCCTGTTGGGCTGGAATCCGGGTGAAGGTAGTACGCAGGAGATCTTTACCTTGCCAGAATTGATTGAAAAGTTTGACTTGGCGCGCGTCCACAAGGCTGGCGCTGTCTTTGATTTGAAAAAACTGGATTGGATTAATGCCCAATATATCAAAAAACTTTCTGTCGATGAATTGTATGCCGCTTCATTGGAATTCTGGCAAACCAAAGATTTCTATCAGAACGCGGCAGTAGAAAAAAAATCTCCCGAGTATTTGAAAAAGGTACTAACGATCGAACAGGAGCGGTTAACAACTTTGACCGGGGTGGGGGAGGATAATCAATTTTTCTTCAAATCAATCTCGGCTGCGCCAGAATTGCTGCGCTGGAAAAATATGACCGATGATGATCTCAAGCAGTCCTTGGAATCTGCCAAGAGTATTTTTGAAAATATAATTGAAGCAAATTGGACCAAGGAAAACATTGAAAAACTACTTCTCGAAAAAGCGGGTGATAAAAGAGGGGAGTTGCTCTGGCCAATTCGGGCTGCACTTTCCGGGGAACAAAAATCCCCTTCGCCCTTTGATTTGGCTTGGGTTTTGGGAAGGCAGGAGACCTTGCAACGAATCACAAATGCGCTAAACACGCTTGGTGCGTAAAAAACAGTGAACACACAAACATACAATCTAGCACAATCAATCTCTCGACCTAAATTAATCTGGCTTGTGTTTTGGTTGGTCATGTGTGCTTCATTGCTACCAGCTATTTCGACTCACGGATCAGACTGCGACCAACTAACTGGAGATCAAAAAAGTGAATGCGAGAGCCTTGAGGCACAACGACAGCGTTATGAAACACTGCTCAAGACTAATCAGAAGCAGCAGACGACACTGAAAAGCACTCTTACCTTATTGGAGTTGGAAGACAAGAAACTAGAACGGGAAATTGCTAATAAGGTTGAGCAAATCGCTTCCTTGGAGGCGCAGGTCAAACGCATCGCAGCTCAAATAGAAGAGAATGACCGCACACTCAAAAACCAGCAGGCCATGTTGCGCGACTTGATTCGCAGCTACTATGAATCCAAGCGCGATCAGCAATACATGTCCTTCATCAACACCGCTAGTCTAATGAGTTCCATTTCAGAAACCGATCGCGTATCGCAGACTGAAGACAAGCTAGCCGAGATGGCTTCTAATCTTTATACCCTGGAAAAAAACCTAACTGAAGAGAGGAATGCGCTATTGATGAAACAAAATGCGCTGGAGGAATCACATTCGCAACTCGAAGAAAAAAATAGCGCGTTGGATTCAAACAAGGAGAGCAAGCAAGTCCTCATGGAAAAGACCAAGGGGGAGGAGGCCAAGTATCAGCAGATGTTGGCCAAGATCGAACAACAAAAACAGGAGTTGCTCAACATCGATGAACTTTCAACTGCTAGCGGCCTCACGGCTGACGACTACGAGAAACCAACTGAAGGACTAGCTTCAACCAGTTGGTACTACTCACAAAAAGATTCACGTTGGGGAAATGATAACATCGGTCAGTCCAGAAGCAAGATGAAGGATTGGGGCTGTGCCGTAGCTTCAGTAGCCATGACATTCAAATATCACGGCAGCAGCGTAACACCCAAGAGCTTGGCTGATAACAACAAATACTTCTATTGGGATCTAATTGTGTGGCCAAAGTCTTGGTCCAATCCAAGTATTTCGTTGGTCAGTAGCTATACTCATGGCAACATCAATTGGAATACGGTCGATTCGGAAATAAAGAAAGGTAATCCCGTAATCGTTTACATCAAAAAGACTAACGGTGGGGGAGGACACTATGTAGTTGTTCACCACAAGGTCGGATCCAAGTATGTCGTCCATGATCCATACTTCGGATCAAACATCTATCTAGACACTTCACGGGCCTTGGTGGGGAGATTAGGTAGCGACAGTGGTACCAAGATCGACCAGATGATTATCTACCACAAGAACTGAATAGACTTTTAAAGAACCGTCCTACGCGGTTCTTTAGTTGATAGCTGGAGATGGCCTAAGCCCAAATTATCATACTTCGCAAAATCTACATTGTGCGACGTGTTGCAAACCAATTTTAAAACGCAAGCCCTGCGTTTGTTGTCCACTTCCCTGTTTTTTAATTAGCTGATAGAATTTTACCAGAATACTAATCACCTGTCAAAGCCCCCTGTGGATAACTTTCATCGCCGCTACAAAGGCACGAAAAAAATCTCCGAGATGTCCGGCACGGAATTGCTCATTTTTATCATTTTCCTTTTGGCTGTTTTTGCGATCGGACTCTGGCAAGCACTCCCCCGCTAGACGGTCACTTTGCCCACGACGGCATACGAC
>SCTJ01000009.1 GCA_004297805.1 Patescibacteria group bacterium
GCTCTTCCGATCTAACCAAAGAATCTGTGTCTATCGTGATGGGCCTACTCTTTGTGACTTTGAGTTTAGCAAAAATCATTTGGGATTCAAAAAGACAGGTAAATTAACAACTTTTGGGTGAGGCGGATATCACACATGTTTCAAATTCTTGCATATGCAATAATTTGAAACATGTGTGATGTGATAAAATTACAAGTGTTTTTTGAATGACAAGATGAATAAAAGAGAATCAAAATCACTTCAAGAAATTGTAGAAGAATTTCGTTATTCTGATAACGCTCCAGCCACAGCTGCCAAATTTTTATTAATGACTTTGGCTTTGGGAAGCGTGGTATTTGCCGGAGCATTGATCCCAGCTCTTTTTGTTACTGTGAACAAATTAAGTGAGGGAGGTGTCTATGGATCTCCAAAATTTTCTAAAGATAAGTTTAGAGGTGCTGTGCGAAATCTTAAGCACAGAAAACTAATCGAAATAATTAGAGAGAAAGATGGAAAAACATTCGTGCGTTTAACCAAGAGGGGAGAGCAGAGTTTTAGGGAATTTTACTTTGATAAATTGGAAATCAAAAAGCCCAATAGGTGGGACAAAAAATGGCGGGTGTTAATTTTCGATATTCCGACTAATCCCAGGATATATAATAAGACGCGCGAGGCCTTACGCTTCAAAATAAAAATGATGGGATTTCGTCAATTGCAAAAGAGCGTTTGGATTCATCCTTATCCATGTGAAGACGAAGTATTATTTTTGGCAGGTGTCTATAATGTTGAGAGGTTCATCGAGATCCTCACGGTCGATCAATTACTTCACGAAAAAGAACTACGTGTAGTTTTTAAATTATAAAAAAGTTTAGTGGCTACACACTATCCATGTCTCTCCATCTCGATGGTTCAAATTCTTGCATATGCGAGTTTGTGAGACATCGGTTTATAGTGAAAACCCGATTTTTTCGGGTCTTTTGGCGTGATAATCAACCATTGACAAATCATCTTAAAAGGTGTAGAATAAACGGTTGTTTTGACAACTCACAAGTGGGTAACATCCCATTGAGATAATATAGATTAAAGGGCGAAATACGGGCGAAACTACAATCGCGATACAGAAAGGACGGAAGAAAAATGGGCTCAGCTTTTTGGATGGCCACGCAGGCAGTATGGGTGATTTGTTTCTTCATTGTCATCGGCAACAAGGATGCCGAGATCTCGAAGATCACGGACAAGGCCGCCGGATTCGAGCAGAAGCTCAACAAACTACAGTCGATCGAGTCGGCCATGAGTCTCATGGCCATCGGCGATGAGGACTATCTCGTGCTCTGGAAGCCAGCGCTTGGCCTCCAGGAGGCGACCGATATTCGGCTCGAGCTCTGGGATAAGCGCAACGGCAAGCTGGAGCTCAAGGCGATCGGCGAGAGTCGGAATCTGGCGATGTTCAAGGCGCCGGAATCCACAGCGGTACGGTTCAATATCAGCTACGCCACCATGGGAGGCGGCAAGGAGTACCACGATTTGAAACAGAGCCTCGAGCCCGGCCAAGAAGCCGGCAAGATGCAACTCGATCAGTTCATCCTGAATCTGCGGTAGCAGTCTCACAGCCGTTCGCGAAATGGGTTCGCGGACATCACACACGGGAGGAATGACAATGAAGTGGAACCTGCCATCAGTGGTTCGCACGGTGGTCGCGCTGGTGATGATGGTCGCGGTGAGCATGGGCTGCGCCGCGAGCAACAACGCCGTGCAGCAGACCAGGGGGGAGGCGGGGTCGGTGAAGATGGGGGATGTCAGCATCCTCGAGGCCGATCCGGTTGCTCCGTACTTCGTCCGGTTCACCATCGAGCTCGACTGGCCGACCAACGCGGATGTCTACTGGTCGCCATACGGCGTCCTGGGGGCGAATCGGAAGGGGATTGCCATCCAGGACGTGGATCAGGATGGATACAAGAAGCTGGTCTCCGTCGATCTCCGTGCGGTCAAGGAGGAGGCCAGAGGTCTCGCGGCCGAGATCCACATTACGCAGAATGATCCGTACAGCGGGGGAGCCAACTTCTGGTATCTCGCGATCGTGAAGCGCGACGATGTGCCGGCTGAGCGGCGGTCCAAGTATTTCGAGGGCACGCCGTTGGAGCTGGTGTCTCATGAGTGGGACAAGAACGAGAAGCGTTGGACGGAGAAGTGGCGTCGTTCACTTGATCCGCCCAGGAACTAGGACTTCAACAACCGTTCGCGGAATGGGTCTGCGGACAGCACACGTGAAGGAGATGGAGATGAATACCAATCTGTTGTCGTCGGTGGTTCGCCCGATGGTCGTGATGATGTTCGTGATGGTGGCGGGCCTGGCCTGCGCCGCGAACAACAACCTGGCCGGGCACGGCATCAACCCGCTCGGGGACAAGATCGAGGGCATCGAGATCCTCGGTCCCGAAGCGACCAGCCCGTACGTCATCCGGATCGTCCTTCGGTCCAACCATCCGGTCAAGGCCAAGGCGTTCTGGAACGCCGGGCTGGAGCAAGAGCTCGGCGATGGTCTCAAGATCGTGAAGATGGACGGCCGGGGCCACACCAGCCTCATCACCCTCGACATGAAGAAGGTGATGGAGAGCCTGGAGACGTTCCGAGCTCTCAAGCTCTTTGTCGGATTCGACAACTCGGGCACGGGATATCCCAACTATCGCCAGTTGCTCGTTCGCGAGCAGCAGAACGTCCCGAAGGACATGCAGGGCACGCCGCTCGAAGTCGTCCTTCTTAAGTGGAACTACGACGGGCAACGCTTCGAGGACGAGCTGGTCGTCTCGGCTGGTTTCCTGAACTAGGGGCCGCGGGGAAGTCCAGAAGTCGAAACAAGAGAAAGCCGCCAATATTCCTGAACGGGGTGAGGCGGCTTTTCTAATGGTTAATTTTTGAATATAGAAGCGGGGTTGAAAAGAGCCAATCTTTGTGGGATAATAGCTTTAGTACGGCAATTAATGTCTTTTATGCGTAAATTAGGAGATAAACAGCCAATTTCTCAAGATAAAACCACGCCAATTCTGAAACATTTGATTCGGGGTTTGAAACCGGTCGCCGAGCGCGTGAGCGCTGGGGTTTGCGTGGCAGAGATGGGTGTTAAGGAAATCTCCGAATATTGTGGAGAAAAGAAAGACTGGGCAGCTTATCGCAAGATGGCTAAACACGAATTGTTCAAAGAGCCAGTGGAAAAAGTGATTGTGGTGAGTCATAAAAATGGCAAGAAAATTAGCAAAAAACAGTTTCGTCAAATTTTGTCAGATTTGGGTTTTAACTCGCGCGTGTTGCTTTCAGGCAAACACGAATGTGATTTTGAAGCAGTCTTGAATGTGAACGGCTATACCATTTGGGGCTGGGGAGCGTTCGTAGAACTGCTGTGGCGCTCTAGTCGAAGTTTGGCGATTGCCTTGGGCAAACGCTTTGCACCGGGCAAGTCGCGCTTGCACATCAGGGTCTATGAGGGTCACAAGGCGCTCTATGTGATTGCACATATTGATGAATTCAATTTAGTTAGTTTTAATCTTTGGGGAATCGCCAAATCGCATTTGCGTTCGGGACGAGGTGATTACAAAAATGGGACAGAGTGTCTGGCCAAGGGACTGCAGCACTATTTGAATTAAGTAGGAGTGTGTCATGACCAAAAAGCAGATTATCAAAAAGACAGCCAGCTTCGTAAAGAAGAGATTGAGCGGTGAAGGAACGGGCCATGATTGGTGGCACGTTTTTCGGGTATGGCGCAATGCCGTGACCATTGGCAAGAAAGAGAAAGCCGATTTGTTTGTGGTGGAGTTGGCGGCGCTGCTGCATGACATTGCGGATTGGAAATTCACCGATGGCGACACTTCAGTCGGATCAAATATTTCACAGCGCTGGTTGAAGAAAATGGGAGTTGAGCGAGTAGTGATTGAGCACGTGTGTCACATCGTGGAAGAAGTTTCTTTCAAGGGTGCCAAGGTGAAATCTAAAATAAAAACCTTGGAAGGGCGCGTGGTGCAGGATGCGGATCGACTGGATGCGCTCGGCGCCATTGGGGTCGCCCGCACCTTTGCCTACGGTGGTCACTCAGGGAGGATCATGCATAGCCCTGACATTCGACCGGTGGCGCACACTTCTTTCAAAAAATACTTTAATGGCCAGTCGACGTCCATTAATCATTTTTATGAAAAGATGCTGCTATTGAAAGGTCTCATGAATACGCGCGCGGGTAAAATGATTGCTGAAAAGCGGCATGAATTCACCAAGCAGTTTTTGAACAAGTTTCTCAAGGAGTGGGACGGACGGGATTAATGACTTAGCGAACGGATTTCCAGAATCATGAAAATTGCCATTCAGGCGGCGGATCTCGATGCGGAGCGCATCGATGGGACGCGCGTTTATATCCTCAATATGCTGAAGCGTTTTGGCGGCATTGCGCCCCAAGACGATTTTTTGATTTATCATCAGCGAGATTTCAATTCTCAACTGACGCCACCGGTACTGCCCAACTACACCATCAAAAAGGCGGGTGCACTGTGCCTGTGGACGCAGACGCGACTGGCTTGGGACTTGTGGCACGACCGGCCGGATGCGTTGTGGATGCCGATGCACAATATCCCATTGGTGCGGCGGAAAGGGCTGCGCACGGTGGTGACGGTACACGATCTGGCCTACAAATATTTCCCACAGCATTTTCCGCGGAAAGATTTGCTGCTACTCAATATCCTGGGCAGTGCGGCTATTAACGGCGCGGATCGCTTGATCGCAGTGTCGGAATCCACCAAGCGGGACATTTTGAAATTTTATCCGCGCGTTCAAGAAAAAAACATTCGCGTGATTTATCATGGTTTTAGCGATGAATATTTACAAAAAGAAATTACAACGGAAGAAAGCGAGGGCGTACTAAAAAACTATAAGCTACAATCCCAAAGCTATATCTTGTACGTCGGAGCGCTGCAGCCCAGAAAAAATCTGGAACGTTTGGTGGAAGCTTTTGAACTGGTGAAAAAAAATCATCCGGAGTTGAAATTGGTTTTGGCTGGCTCACGGGCCTGGCAGTGGGCAGGGATCGAGGCGTGCATTCAGCGCAGTCCTTTTCGGCAAGACATTATTATCACCGGGACGGTGGGAATTGAAACGTTGCGCGTGCTCTATCGCCAAGCAGCGGTATTTGCTTTTCCGTCGCTTTATGAGGGCTTTGGTATTCCCATTTTGGAAGCCTTTGCCTCTCAAGTGCCGGTAGTGACGGCAGACAACTCGAGTCTCAGGGAGATTGCGGGTGAGGCGGCTTTGTTTTGCAAGGATAGTGACAGTGTGGATTTGAGCGAGAAATTGAAAATGGTTTTGGAAAATCCGGCATTGACTGAAGAACTAGCACGCAAGGGAATAGTGCAACTCACCAATTTTTCTTGGGACAAATGTGCACGGGAGACATTGGAGTGGATACGCGGATAATAGCAAGCGGAAGTTTTAAATGATTTTTTAATCATTATTCATCCGCTTTCTTTGGCAGCAAAGAAAGCGGATAGAAAGAAACTGACGCCCGAACTTCACTCGGCGGAAAATTATCACTCCGCTCACTAAAAGTTCAGACTCCGCTTCGCTGCGTATACAAACTTTTTTAACGTTCGCTACGTTCAATTTTCCGTCGCCTCGGTCGTAATGGGCGTTTTTTAAATTGTTCCGTCGTGGCTAATATTGCTTGCGGAAAAAAGTTATACACATGTATATACACGTGTATATACATGTGTATATACTAAAAATACTGCGCGCTTTATAGCAAAGACAGGGTTTGGATCAGCGACGTAGCTGGCTTTTTTTATTTTTCCTCCAACGATTTGGAGAGAAAGAAAGCGATGGCGATGGTGAGGAGGGTGATGATGACGTTCTCCCAAAGCTTAAAGGAGAAAAGAGAATTAGCGACGAGGATAATGGCGAACGCACCCAAAGCCCAAATAAGGCGTGTTTTTTGCTGAGCGAGGGGTGTAGCTGGGGCAACGTAGGGCGTTAGCAAGCCGGTGGCCAAAATCAAGATGGACAAAAGAATGGCAATTTTGCTAAAGCTCACCAGCGGCGTGAAAAGGCCTGGCGCGATGCCTTCCACCAGCAAAAAACAACCAAGCACAAGGATCAGTAAAAAGATGGCATCGTGCAGGAGCTTATAAATCAGGCGCCACAGTTCGGAACGAGTTTGATTATTGAGCAGCATAGTGATAGTTGAGCAGAATTTTAGCTTTGATATTGAGCAGTGAGAGTTTCAAGTTTTCTTTATTGATGGCGCGTGAGAATACCACGCTGGTTGAATTGAGAGCTGCGCCGTTCGGGACAGCTACTTCGAATTGATAGTTATTGCCAGGGAGTGCATTGAGGATCTCAATTGGCAACTGACATTCATAGCGCGGCGAAAAGATTCCGCGAGCGCTGAGCTCACAAATACTTTTAATTTTCAAACTTTCCTCACTGACGATAATTGGATTATGTTTGACATAGACAGCGCGAGCAATGGCTCCCTGAATTTCGCGGCGTTCGCCGTTGAGAATGAGATAATAGGTACCATTTTCTTTGGAGGCAAACACTGTGCCATTGGGATGGGGCTGGTTGACGTCAAAAGTTTTGGCGCGCTCCAGGAGACCAATCTCATCTTCACTGGCCGGCACGATATCGCTCCAATCATAGCCGAAAGCCAAAAAGGTGCGCGGATTATTGAAAGGGCGAATCTGGTCGTCCACAACTACGAAAGCCGAAATGCCAAATGACAAAAGTGTGCCGCTGGGGAAACCAAACTGTTCTTTGGAGAGCGGATATTGGGTCAAAAAGGAAGTTGGTCTTGGAACGGCTTGAGCTGATTGATAGCTAGCGAGGAATACCTTGTCGCTGATGAATTGATGCAATGTTTGGTTGTCGAGACGATAATAGCGACCCTCGATGACAAAAACCGTGCCATTGGGATAGGCGGTGGCGCTGGTGATGTTTTCTCCAGCTTCATTCAAAAGCAATTCCTGATCGGTGGCCTCAGCGAAAGTGTTCAAATTAAATCCCATGGATTCCGCTAAGGTAGACGAAAGAAACTTACGCAATCGACCATCGGAGACGATAAAGAAAGCCTGATTATTTTTGAGAAGCGTTCCCTCGGGTAGCGGAGCCGCTTGGTTGCTCAGTGGGTAGATGAAAGCCTTGTAGGTTTTACGCACACTCACGAGTGAGTGGTCGAGCGGGGCGGAGTTGGATTGCGGGAAAAAAGTGACAGTGGCAACGGTTGAACCTTCATCCCAAAACACATCGAACTGCAATGGACCGTTTTTGATGGCACCATTGTTGATGGCTGTATCCTGGCCATCGCGCATGTTCACGATGCTGCTCCGATTCTGATCGGGACCCGTGAAGAGGAATAGGAAAGTGCGCGAAGGAAAGAACACACGGAAGGCAAAGGCGAGGGCGCCCAGGAAAAACAAGGCGTAGAGCGACAGTCGCAACAGCTCGTAGCGTTTGGACCAAGGCTGGGTGAGTGTAATTTCGGGGGTGAATTGAAACATAGAAAATCTTTAACGCTGGAGGTTTATTTCGAAAATATTTCCTCGGGTAGTTTTGGTTTGCAACTCAGGGAGAGTGACTCTGGTCGCAAGTGGATCTGGCTTGGCAAGGCTAGTCGCTTCCAGGGTATAGGGCTTGGGATTAGACAAGCGGGCGCCCAAAACGCTTTCAGTGTAGAAGGCAGCTCTGTTTTCGGGAGCGATGAGGAGAACGCGAGAAAAAGCGGAGAGGTCCGTTTTATCCAAATCCTGGGGATTGAAGAAATAGACAGTCTGGCGGTGATAGAGAGAATTCATGGGTCCAGCAATCATGGCCCAACCATCGCCACTAGCTAGTTGATCGACTAACACTAAATCGGTAGCTTGGAATTGTTGACTGAGACGCGCCGTTTCCGAGAGAAGATCGGCATTTTCGCGGACTGGCAAATATTTTAGAAATGGAAATAATGTCAGAATGAAAAGTCCGACAGTCAGAACGACGGTGCGCACCCGATAGGGTCGCAATTTTTCTGAATCAAGCAGCAGGAAAGCATAGAGCGCCAGGCATGGGAGGACGGCAAAAGAAAAACGGCGCAACATCCAGGGATGATCGTGGGAAATGGTGGGAATGAGAACATAGATGAAAACTGGCAAAGTGGCCAAGAAGGGAATAAGACCGGTCCAATTCTTTTGTTTCCAAACATTAAACAGACCGAAAAGTCCTACAATGGTGACGCCCAGAAGTCCATAGCCATTGAAAAGCGAATAGAGATACTTGAGACTAGCCCACAAATAGGCAGCCGAGCTAGCGGTTGGTCCGTCGGCGCCCAATAGTCCACGGGCTACTTCTTTGTAGTAGGGAAAGTTGCGAGTCAAAGCAAGGGCGGCCAAGGCCACAAAAAGTAGCATGGGTACAATCATGCGTTCGCGTTGGCTTTGTTGCCAAAACTCTTTGTTGGAACGAGTACTCCAATAGAGGATCCCGAGGCCAAGCGGCAAGAGTACCAGTCCCTCAATGCGGGTGAAAGCCAAGAGACTCAACGGCAAAATGGCGGCGGCATAGTTGAGCAGGCGCTGTTCTTTTTGAAAAGACACCAAGGCGGTGATGGCTAGCCAGAGCAGTGCCAGGGCCATGTTCTCGGTCAGAGTAAATTTGGCAAACCACATTAGTGGAAAGCTGGAGAGCACAAAAAGCAAAAACAATTGCGCTTTCTGGCCGCTACTCAGCAAGCGAAAAAGTAGAGTAAAGGCTACCACAAAAATGGTCACCAATATTCCGTTGGCTACAGCGAAACCGGACAAGCCAAAAAGAGTATAAAACAAAGCTAACCAAGCGATATAGGGTAACGGAAATTGAGTAATGAGTTGGCCTTCAGGAGTGTAATAAAATCCTGGAAAGTTGAGAGCGCGGCCGGGACCATAGATTTTGAAAAGTTGATCGCCAAGGGGCGCGGAAAATTCCAGTCGGTGATTTTCGGCCAGTCGAATGGCAGCCTCGGCGATTGAACCCTGGTCGCGGCCGGTGAAAATGGTGGGTACTGAGTAATAGCCGATCAGTAGACTCAGAAGCATGGCTCCAATGATAGAGAGCCCGGTCGACTGAGAAAAACGAAAAGAAACACGGTAACGTTTAATCGCATAGGCAAAAGCCATTGTCAGCAAAATAAACATGGCCAAAATGAGCCAGCCACGGAAAGCATCAATCATAGCTAAAATAAATACGCCCCAAGCAATAGAAGTTGAATAGACTCCTAGGGCTAGCAGGCCGCGATATTCTTCGGTTGGGTTATGGGAGGATGTCATTATTTCTGATTATACGGCCATTATTCTGATTTGCCAATGAGCGTTCAGTAGGTTAAAATTCAAGTAACGGTACACAATCCGTAGTCTAAGTGTGTCTGCAACTAAATGATGGAACCATTGAATATGAATTCAAGCAAAAAAATGAAAATAGTGATGGTGGTGCCATCACCGTTTTTTGTAGATCGTAAATCCAATGTGCGAGTTTTAGAACTGGCAGTAGCTCTAGAAAAATTGGGACACGCTATTACGATTGTGACGTATCACCTTGGTAGTGATATTCATACTGAGATAGAGACGAAAATAGCCGTGGAGCGGATTCCCAATGTATTCCGCTGGTATCGGAAGGTGGAGGAGTGTATTAGCTGGGAAAAATTGATTCTTGATAAGCTACTGATTTTTAAGACGTTGCAAGTGGTGTGGCGTGAGAATCCGGATGTGGTGCACGCTCACTTTTGTGAGGGGGTGGTCGTGGCTGCAACGGTGCGCAAATTGTTATTTTGGAAGAAGTTTAAAATCGTGGCCGATTTGTATGAAGACCCTAGCAAGCCAACAGTTCGTTTGGGAGCTTTGAAGCGACAGGTGGTCAAATTTGGCGATGTGGCGGTGGCTGGTTCGCAGGAGAATGCTAAACAGATCTCAATTATTCGTCAGCAAGAGGTGACAGTAGTTCCAGACGGGGTCAATATTGAACGTCACCTAGGGCTGTTGTCGCATGATCAGCAACAACACCAGCTCGAACTGCCAGCCGGTCAATGCGTGGTGGCTTATGTGGGGTCTCTGGCTGAAGATAAAGGAATCCAATACTTTTTAGAGGCGATGCCATTGGTATTGGCTGAGATGCAAGACGTTTACTTTGTGATCGCAGGTTATCCAATGGAACAAGTGAAAAACTTCGTGGAAGAGCACAAGCTTGAGCAACATGTTCGCTTGGTTTTTTCACTTAGCTACTTTGATCTGCCGGCACTACTGAACGCCAGTGATATTGGGGTGGATCCGCGTACTTCGGATAACTATCAGCCGAGTCGCAAGGGGTTGCAATATATGGCAGCTGGTTCACCGGTGGTATGCTTTGATAAAGAAAACAATCGCCGTTATCTGGGAGAAGGTGCTTATTACAGTCAGGAAATTTCAGCTATGGGTTTGGCTAAGGGCATCTTGCATTTTGCTCAGAATCCACAAGAAATCGAAAGTCGGGGCGAATTGAACAAGCGCAAAGTGGTTGAGTTTAGCTGGATTAGCTCAGCAGAACAACTGGAGCGCATCTACAATCGTTTGCTGAGTCATAACGGCAATGGAAAATCATGAAATCACTAGCGATTAAAATTGGTAAGGCTTTGGGCGCATTAAAGGATGAGGGTTTGCTGCAAGGCGGACGGCGGATTGTGGCCGGCTTTTTGGGCATGTTTCGGCGGGTGGGATCAGGCGACATTCTGTTTATTACTGGGGGTGCGGGGGCTGGTGCGAGTGCTCTTTATCGTTGTCACCATCAACGAGAAGAGTTGGAGCAGCATGGTTTCGAATGCTCTTTTACGGTGCAGGACAATCCATGGCTGGTTTCCTATGCCAGAAAATTCAAAGTGTTCATTTTTCATCGGCCATTGATGGATGCCAAAATGAAAAAGTTTGTGGCAGCTATCAAAGAACGTAAGGGTAAAATTATTTTTGAAACTGACGACTTGTTGTTTGATCCGCAGTATTTATCCCAAGCGGATTATCTGAAAAACATTAGCCCCTTGGAAATGCCACTCTATGTGGGTGGCTTGGGGGCGGAACTGCTAAATGACCCGTATGTTGAGACTTGCGTGACAACCACCGTCTTTTTGGCGAAAATATTGGAAGCGAAAGGTAAACAGGTTTTTGTTTCGACCAACAAACTTTCCGATGCTGATTTGGCGCTCGCCGAGAAATTGAATGCAGCACGCGGAAAATTGCGGAAGCAGGGCGAAAAGTCAGAAGTGGTTATTGGTTATTTTAGTGGTACGGCCAGTCATGACAAGGATTTTGCCACGGTGGCTGGAGTACTGACGAGAATTTTGGAAAAACATCCAGAGGTGAAGTTGAAAATCGTGGGCCCGCTCAAGGTGGGTAGCGAGTTTGAAAAATTTGGAAACCGGGTTGAGCACACACCATTCGTTGATCGGGAAAGACATTTTCAAAATGTGGCCAGTGTGGATATTAATATTGCACCATTGGAGGTGGGCAATCCGTTCTGTGAGGCTAAATCTGAGCTCAAGTTTTTTGGAGCGGGGATTTTGGGAGTGCCAACGATCGCAGCGGCTACTCAGGTATTTCGAGACACGATCGCAGATGGCATTGATGGTTTCGTAGCTCATTCGGAAGAGGAATGGGAGAATAAATTGGAAGGCTTGATTGTTGGCCAAGATTTACGAATGCGCTTGGGCGGACGAGCTAGGACTAAGTCATTAGAAAGGTATACTAATAAAAATAGCAGTAACGAAGCGTATTACTTGTGCATGTTGCGGTTTGTGTACGGAGAGAAGTGTAAAAAGTAAGTTTATTTTATAAATTCCTAAATTAAACAAGAGTATGCGTATTCTTATTACAGGTGGCGCGGGGTTTATTGGTTCGGCAGTGGCCAAAAAGCTTATCGAGCGCGGAGACAAGGTAGTGTTGATTGATAACTTCAATGATTATTATGATCCGCAGCTTAAACGCGATCGCTTGAAACACGTGCTGAAGGGTAAAAAGTATAAACTTTACAAGGGCGATATCCGCGATGAAAAACTGCTAGAGAAAATTTTCAAAACCGAAAAGATCGACAAGGTTTTGCACACGGCTGCCATGGCTGGCGTGCGATATTCACTGGAGAAACCATTGCTCTATGCGGATGTGAATGTGATGGGAACACTGAATCTTTTGGAAATGGCGCGGAAATATAAGATCAAAAATTTTGTCTACGCCTCTTCATCTTCAGTCTATGGCGTAAACAAAAAAGTTCCTTTTGCCGAGACAGACAGAGTGGACAATCCGATTTCCCCTTATGCGGCTACCAAAAAAGCCACTGAGCTCTTGGCGCATGTGTATAGTCACACTTTTGGACTCAAGACGACTGGACTGCGCTTCTTCACAGTCTATGGGCCGTGGGGGCGTCCAGACATGGCCTATTTCAAGTTTGCCAATTTGATGGCTGAGGGCAAAACGATTGAAGTCTACAATCATGGAAAGATGTTGCGGGACTTTACTTATATCGATGATATCGTGGCTGGAACTATCAAGGTTTTAGACGCAGATTTGCAATGCGAAGTGATGAATATCGGAGCTGACAAGCCGGAAAAACTCTCAACCTATATTGACGCGCTGGAAAAGAGTCTAGGCGCTAAGGCTAAAAAGAAATATCTGCCAATGCAACCGGGCGATGTGCCACGGACGATGGCGGATGTGAGAAAACTCCGCAAACTCGGTTGGAAACCGAAGATCAAAATTGAGGAAGGCCTGGAAAGATTTGCGAAGTGGTATAAGGAATATTACAAGGTCAAATAGCCGAACTTCACTTAGTCCAGCGCTTAAGTACCTGCCAGTTTACTGGCGGGTATTTTAGTAGTTCGCTTTGAGCGAGATGCCAGTGTAGTAGTATTTCATGATCTTCTGCCAATCCCAGCCATAGTTAGCAGCGAGTTTGACTGAGCCATTGGCAACCAGGCCCACCATATGGTTGCCAGCCGCTTCAAGTTGGGCAGTGGTCATGGTGGCATGTTTGCCATAGGGGTCAGACACAGATTTGCACCAAGGATAGGCAGTGGATCCCCAGCGCTCTTGGAAGCTACGGGTTCGGCCGTCACTCCAAGAAGAATAGGGTGTCAGTGCCACGTCGCTGTCATAAGTCGCAACTATGCCATTGGTAGCTTCGGCGGCAATCTTGATATTAGGGTGGGCAGTTTCCCATTGGTAGCCTTTGTATATTTGGGATCCCGAGTCACTTCTGATTTTGAAGCCATAAGGTGCATATTTAGTGGCGTATTTGATATACCACTGGCCATAGGTTCGGAAAATAGAAGTCATGACCTTGGTGTGATTAATGTTGCCCGTGCCGGTGGTTTCACCCATGCCCCAAGTATATTGCTCGAGGGGCAGAGCATTGATGACCCAAATATTGTTGCTGTCAGTAAAACGAATTTTCACCTTGCCGCGATATTGATCATAATCCGAAAGGGGACGATGAACATTGAAAACCATGGTGGAGTTGTCTCCGTCAGCCGCCTCGAAAGAAATTTCTTTATTGAGAAGTTTGTCAGGAATAGAATATCTGATTTTAAAATTCTGGTCAGAAACATAGTTAATTTTGCTGGGCAAGGTTCCGACAACCTGAGCAATTTTCACGCCATCCTTGTCTTTGATGATGTAATCTTTGTTGGCGTCCACTTGAAAAGTGCTGGCAGATTTTAGGTCGCTGGCTATATATTTCCAGAG
The DNA here is from genome assembly GCA_004297805.1 of Patescibacteria group bacterium. Taxonomy (GTDB): domain Bacteria; phylum Patescibacteriota; class Minisyncoccia; order Moranbacterales; family SCTJ01; genus SCTJ01. The sequence continues at coordinate 13,713 of SCTJ01000009.1, forward strand.
GCCGACGGAAATTTCCGGTCCGAGATTCTTTTTGCAAAGACTGGTAGCGTCGATCACGAAACTGGCAACATATCTGTCACCTGCATTATAAGAGTAGCTATTGTTGAGATCGAGATACCATTTCCCGCTACGAAATATTCCAAGGTCAGTGGTTCCGTCCCCATTCCAATCACCGGTCACCGGCACATCTCCTACGCTCGTGCCAAAAAGCTGGGGCAGCTTCTCCGTGGTCGAATTATCTAGAGTATAATCGTTGTCGATATCCAACTGCCATTTGCCGCCCTTGTATGTTCCAATCTCGGTGATGCCGTCACCATTCCAGTCACCAGTTATTGGGATGTCTCCGGCTACCCCGAAACTGGCAATTTTATCAGTTGGATGAGCATCGGGGACGAAGTTGCCATTGAAATCAAGGTTCCAAGTGGCGTCAGCAAAAATTCCGATTTTTGATTTAACGTCAGCATTATTCCAATTTCCAACGACCGGTTTGATAATGCATTCTCCGGCAGCGAATAAAGTATTTACTGGGAACATCAGTAGTAACAAGCAAATGAGGCTTGAAAAGCAGATATATTGTGGTAGTTTTTTTTGCATTTTTGTCTTGTAAATATCCAGCCGATGCTTTAATTGTAGCATTTTCTGCGGGATTTTTGAAATAGGTGCTATTCCTGTGGCTCTTGATTAAGGAGATCTTCGGTAATTCTATTTTGGCAAGTTTGACGAACGCCAGTGTCAGAGATAGCGTCACAAAGCCTGAAATCTTTTTTGGCTACGGCCTCATCTTTTAGACAGTAGTCTTTTTTGAGATTTGAAAGGTTCTGACAATCATTGGTGGGCAGTTCTGTTTTGGAGGCTAGACCGCAAATCTCCTGACAATATTCAAAATTCTTGGTGTTTGGTTCAAAATTGGAACACTCATTGCCACAGTCGGCAGTGGTGATGTGCTCAAAAGCTTTCTGAGGTGTCACCGTTTGATTAACCTCTTCGACTTTTTTTGTGGGCGTTTCACTGCCTGAGCCGGGAACGTTAGTTGAACTGGTGGATTGCTCGACAGGAAGGGACTCATCCTGCGAATCTGTCTGGCTAGCGCTGGAATCATCATTTGTAAAATAGCGCTCCTTAATGATTGGATAAGCCCAATAGATTAGGACGCCCAGAGTGAGGGCGAAAACGACTAAAAAAATCAGGTTTGATTTGCGCATAAAGGTAATTTTTTTATAGCCTAATTATAGCTGTTTTTGGTCTCTATAACAACTAAGAAGCGACTCCTATCCATTTACTTCGCAAGGCACCTCGGGTACAATAGAAGCGACAATATTTTGTTGATTTTTCGCATGATTAAGCGTATCAAAAATAGTCCATTTACCATGAATAGCTTGGCACTTTTTGCTGGTTCGATGACTGGGAGTGTTTTGAGCTACATTTTCCAATTAGTGGTGGGGCGAATGGTTGACGTGTCAACCTATGGAGAGGTACAGTCGCTCAGCTCACTTTTCGCGCTGATTGCGGTTCCAGCCACTACCATTTCCATGGTGGCAGTTAAATTTACGGCTCAAGCTAAGGCAACGGGCGACAGGGCAATGGGCCGCTCGGTGTTTGCCTATCTTAATACGCGAGTGATGCGCTATGGCATTCCAGTTTTTGTTTTGTCGGCGTTACTCTCTCCTTTGGTTAGTAACTTCTTGAAAATCGACAGTGCGATTCCGGTGATTATTATATTTTTTTCTATGCTGGTTTTGTTTTTTTCTTCCGTAAGCGGTGGCATGGTTGTCGGATGGCAAAAATTCAGAGCTTCAGGGTTAGCCGCTGCTTGGGGTGCGTTCGCTAAATTGGTGGGGGGAGTTGCTTTGGTTATTTGGGGATTAGGGGTAAACGGCGTAGTGGGTGGAATGCTGATTGGCAGCCTGGTAGCCTATGTGGTCACTCTTTTTGCTATTCGCTTTGTCTTCGAAAAAGGCGAGGATCCAAAGGTGGTCGAAACTAAATTTGACCTTGGAAGTATGCAGCGTTACGTTTTGCCGGCGTTAATAGCCAATGTAGCCATAACGATCATGGGCAATGCGGACATGGTTTTGGCTAAGCATAATTTAGATGCGGAAGTGGCTGGCCAATATGGTGCGCTTTCGATTGTGGGAAAAATAATATTTTTTGCCACGGGCGCTATCGCTACGGTGCTTTTTTCTACTTCTTCCGAAAAACATCACAAAAAAGGGGATACAAAGGCATTGTTTTGGTACGCTGCGTTATTGATGCTCATCCTCTCGGCGGTGGCTATTGTGGTTTATTTTAGTTTTCCACAATTTGTGATGAGTATGTTATTCGGTGGAAAATATGCTAGCGTAGCCGGATATCTGGGTTGGTTTGCGGTGGTAGTTACTCTATTCTCACTGGCTAATTTGCTACTTCAATATCTGCTTTCTATCAATAAAACTGGTGTAGTCTACGAATATTTGGCGGCTTCACTCATCATGATTTTGGTGATACTATGGAAAGGAACGAGCATCCCCGTCATTTTGGCCATTGTTGGGGCAACGCAATTCTTGGGAGTTATTTTTGGATTGAGGGCAATTATAGTAAAACAAAGCTAAAGGCTCATAAAGTCTAAAAGCTTTTGGCTTTATGGACTTTGTGCTTGATAGGCTAAATTCATGAATAAATTAATTTCCATTATCATTCCAGTGCATAACGAAGAGGAGAATGTGCCTCTATTTTTCGCTGCAGTCACAAAGGTTCTGGGCGAAATTAACGATTATGATTTCGAATTGATTTTTGTGAATGATGGAAGTACGGACAATACATTAAACGAATTGAACAAAATAGAACAAATAAGCACAAGAATACAAATTATAGATTTCAGTCGTAATTTCGGGAAAGAGGCTGCGACATCAGCTGGATTAAATGAGTGCCGAGGTGAGGCGGCTATTATGATTGATGCGGACCTGCAGCATCCGGTGGAAAAAATACCCGAGTTTCTGGCTAAATGGGAAACCGGTGTGGAAGTGGTGGTGGGGGTACGAGAGAAAAATAAAGGCGAGGGACTGACAAAGCGGATAGGATCATTCTTCTTTTACAAGATTATTAATTCAATTTCAGAAACAGAGGTGATTGCCGGTGCGACTGACTTTCGTCTTTTGGATCGGACAGTGGTTGATGAATTCAAAAATCTGAAAGAAAGGAATCGCATGACGCGGGCTCTGGTGGATTGGATGGGATTCCGGCGTGAGTACATCGCCTTTTATGCCAATGAGCGGTCTCATGGCAAGGCCAGTTACAGTTTTTGGAAGTTGGTGCGCTTGGCCTTTAATAGCATGGTGTCACTTAGTCTGTTTCCGCTGAAACTGGCTGGGTATTTAGGGATTGTCATTACGCTCCTATCCGGAGTATTGGGTTTGTATATTTTTCTTACCGAATATGTATTCCACACGAATTATTTTACTGCACCGGCAATTTTGGCGGTTATTATCGTGTTTTTGATGGGTATCGTACTCATCTGTCTTGGTTTCATTGCACTGTATATAGCGAGTATCCATAGTGAAGTGGCCGGAAGGCCGATGTATATAATAAGAAAGTCAAAAGTAAAAAGTCCGTAAAGTTGAAAGTCGTAGTAGTCGTAAAACTTTCAAGCTTTTTGCTTTATAGACTTGTGGCTTGAGAGACCTAGGTGTATGAAAATATTGTGGTTTACCTGGAAAGATAAAAAAAATCTGCGAGCAGGGGGAGCGGAATTGGTGAATGAAGAAATCGCTAAGCGCCTAGTGAGGGATGGTCACGAGGTTATTTTTTTAGTGGCCGGTTTCCCCGGGGCAAAGGGTGAAGAAATTATTGATGGCTACAAAGTTATCCGGGTGGGAGAAAAGTTTTCGGTTTACTGGCAAGCTTATCGTTACTACAATAAGCATCTGGGCGGATGGGCCGATCTAGTAATTGAAGAAATCAATACCATGCCGTTTTTCACGAATCTGTATATCAAAGATAAGCCAGTGGTGTTTTTATTCTATCAGCTCTGTCGTGAAATATGGTTTCACCAGATGATGTTTCCGGGAAATGTCATTGGATATGTTCTGGAGCCGCTCTATCTAAGATTTCTAGCCAAAAGAAACATTTTAACATTGACCGAATCAGAAAGCGCAAAAGTTGACTTGGCGCGTTATGGGTTTAACAAGAATAAAATAAAAATTTTTAACGTGGGAATCGAACTTGAGCCAGTTGCAAATTTGGAAAATATCCAGAAACACAAGAAGCCCACATTGCTTTCTCTGGGAGCTATTCGGAAAATGAAGCGCACCGACCATCAAATCCGAGCCTTTGAAATTGCCAAGAAAAAAATACCAGACTTGCAACTCAAGGTGGCTGGGGATAGCACCGGACGTTATCGTGATCGGGTGATTCGAATGATGGCCATGAGCCCGTACGCAGCTGATATTGAATATCTGGGGCGAGTCAGCAGCGATGAAAAAAATGAGTTAATGCGCACAAGTCATCTGATAATGGTTACGTCAGTCAAAGAGGGGTGGGGGATTATTGTAACAGAGGCCAATAGTCAGGGAACTCCAGCCGTGGCCTATGATGTTGATGGTCTTCGAGATAGTGTGCGGCACGGAGAAACTGGGTTGATCGCGAAAGATAGAAGTCCAGAGGGACTAGCAGAAGTTATCGTTGATCTTCTGGGGGATGATGAAATGTATCGAAAATTTCAGAAAAATGCCTGGGAGTGGAGTCAGGAAATTACATTTGAAAATGGCTACCGTAAATTCGTTCAGGCTCTAGCTGATCAGGGAATGACAAAATAGTCTAAAAGCGGAGGTAAATGCTGATTATGAATAAAAAGCCATCCTTTTTAAAACTTCTTCCGTTTCAGATCCTTCTGCGTGCCATTGAATTTCGCGATAAGCCGGATAGGGTGTTACGTGGATCCAATACGCTGATAAACGGGGCAGTTGGCAAATTTAGTACAGCTGCTCCTTTGCCCTCTTGGCGCTATGAATTTGCAGCCGGCGTACTTGAAGGAAAAATCTATATTATTGGGGGCGTGTGGCTTCCGTCAGTCTGGTTTCCAACTAGATTGGTTGAGGTTTATGATGCGAAAAATGAGGTCTGGAAGTCCATTGCTCCGTATCCGAGATTAATTCATCATACTGCTGCCGTCACTTGCCAGGGAAAATTGTATGTTGTGGGTGGCAATGGCGTGCGCATCCATCCATTGGCATGCGTATATGCCTATGATTCTGGAAAAAATAGATGGATGCGCAAAGCTGATTTGCCGACAGCCAGGGGCGCTTTGGGAGTAGCCTCTGTGGGCGATCGGATCTATGCGGTTGGTGGGGGTATCAACAAGCGAGCGGTCAATATTCTTGAAGAATACGATCCGTTGGCGGGTAGGTGGACAGCGCGTGCTCCGATGCCAACCGCGCGAGAGCATACGGTGGCAGTGGCGGCGGATGGTCGTGTTTTTGTCTTGGGCGGATATAGTGGCAATCGATTCAATAACCTGGTTGCCAACGAGGTTTATGATCCAAAAGATAATACTTGGAAAGTTTTGTCGCCTCTACCATATCCAGTCAGTGGATTATCAGCTGCAGCCCTAGGGGATAGTATCTTTATTTTTGGCGGAGAACAGGGATGGGCGGTGTCTCCCGAAGTGCATGAATACAAAATCAAGGAGGATAGATGGATTCGGAGAAATAATTTGCCGGTGGCGCGCTATGCGTTGACCGCATCCACAGTCGGCAACTCAATTCACGTAATTGGCGGTAGCGGCTATCTAATGGGTGATGATTTTCGTGACGAGCATGAAGTGTTCACTCTATAGAAGCGAGTCGGATTAACTTATGAATATAGTTATCTTTGCTAATATTATCCATACCAACACTTTGACTGGTGGGGATAAAATTTTTGTGGAATGCGCTAAGAGATGGTTATCTAGGCATTCTGTTACTATTGTTACCAATCAAATAGGGCATGAATATTGTAGGAAAAATGGTATTCCCTCAGATAACCTGGTGGTGTGGAACGCTTCTTGGTCTGACGCTTTTGGGGTTTACGTGGCAATGACCGTTAAAGCAGTTGTTTGCCTTTTTCGTTCCATATTTTTTGAGAAGAAGGGAGTCGATGTGGTTTTCGCTTCATCACTTTTTTTGCCAGATTTGATACCGGCGGTGATGCTCAAAATACGTAATCCGGCCGCGAATCTGGTTACAGCTGCCTATTTATTTACCACCAAACGATGGGGCGGTGATTACAGCGGGGGAAGAATCAAAGGATTATTATTTTATATTAATGAGATAATTTTTTTCTTCTTTTCCAAAAAATATCAAGGAGCAGTGTTGACCGCATCTGAGTTTGATAGGCAGCGGCTAGTCCAGCTGGAAAAAGCGGATAAAGAGAGAATATTGGCAGTTCGTGGCGGAGTAGACAATGCTTTCTTTGCGGCTGTTCCCCCTCAATTGATGCAATACGACGCGGTTTTTGTGGGTCGTTTTCATCCGCAAAAATGCCTATTTGAATTGATTGAGATATGGAGTAAAATAATAGAACGTGATCCAAAACTCACTTTAGTTTTGGTGGGGGGCGGTCAATTGGACGACGAGTTGCGTCAGTTGGTGAAAGATAAAAACTTGCAGAAAAATGTGTTGTTCGTGGGCGTACAGGACGGTGTCTCAAAAGTCAAGATACTCAAGTCTTCAAAGATTTTTATATCTGCATCAAAATATGACTCTGGCAATATTGCGCTGGATGAGGCTCTGGCTTGTGGGGTTCCAGGGGTGGTATACGATTTGCCACGCCTTAACTATCCAAGTGGC
>SCTJ01000010.1 GCA_004297805.1 Patescibacteria group bacterium
GAATCTTTCAGTTGAAAAGCAGGCCCTTGGGTCTGCTTTTGTTGTCCTTGAAAAAAGGCGGTAAAGCTGATAAGATACTCATATTCAGGCCAACTTTTTGACCGTTGTTGTTTTTATGGAAAAAGCCTACGAGCCGAAGAAAATTGAGGATAAAATCTACGAGACCTGGGAACAGAGTGGCTTTTTCAATCCTGACAATCTTACGGGAGACCCGTATTCTATCATGATGCCACCACCCAACGTGACGGGGGTTTTGCATTTGGGACACGCCCTCGAAAATTCCTTGATGGACATTATGGCGCGCTATCAGCGGATGCAAGGCAAGAAAGTTCTCCTTCTTCCAGGGACTGACCATGCGGCGATTGCTACTCAGGCCAAGGTTGAGAAGGTGCTGGCTAGTCAGGGGATCAAAAATCCGCGTCAGGAATTGGGACGCGATAAACTGTTGGAAAAAATTAGAGAGTACGCGGAAAATTCCAAAGCCACTATTCTGAGTCAGATTAAAAAGATGGGCACCAGTTGCGACTGGTCGAGGCTTTCGTATACCTTCGATGAAGCCAGGAGTCAGACTGTCAATGAAGTCTTTTCTAAAATGTATAACGACGGACTCATCTACAGGGGCTATCGAGTGATCAACTGGTCAGTGAAAGGGCAGTCTACTTGTTCAGATGATGAATTGGTTCATGTCGAAAGGCCAGCCAAGCTTTACACTTTCAAATACGGACCAGCTTTTCCCATGAGCATTGCCACCACTCGGCCGGAGACCAAATTGGGAGACACGGCTGTGGCAGTTAATCCCAAAGATGAGCGCTACGCTCAATATATCGGCCAGACTTTTACGGTCGAAGTGGGGGCTTTGAAACCGCTGGCCATAAAAATAATTGCTGACGAAAGTATTGATCCGCAATTTGGGACTGGAGCGGTGGGTGTGACGCCCGCGCATAGCCCGGTGGATTTTTTGATGTATGAAAAACAAAAGGCGCAAAACAATCCGATTGAACTGATTCCGGTGATTGATCAGTTGGGCAAGATGACCGAAAATGCTGGTCCCAATTATGTCGGTTTAACTGTCGAAGAAGCTCGGGCCAGATTTTTGGATTGGCTCAAATCAAACAATCTTTTGGAAAAAGAAGAGGACATTGCCCAAAATGTCGGCACTTCTGACCGCTTTGGAGACGTGGTGGAAGCTTTGCCGATGGTGCAGTGGTTCGTGGATGTTAACAAAACAATTCCCGGCAAAAACAAAACTTTGAAAGACCTGATACGCGAAGCGGTGACCACTGGGCATAATGGTGATCAGAATCAGAAAATTAAAATTACCCCGGATAGATTTGAAAAAGTTTCTTTGGACTGGATTGATAACCTTCGCGACTGGTGCATCAGTCGCCAAATTTGGTGGGGGCATCGTATCCCAGTGTGGTATAAAGGCAGCGAGATCTATTGCGGAACCAAATCACCGGAAGGCGAGGGTTGGGAGCAGGATCCGGATACCCTGGACACCTGGTTTTCGTCCGGGATGTGGACCTTTTCCACTTTGGATAAAAAGGATGATCTGAAAACTTTTCATCCCACCAGCTGGATGCAGATGGGTTATGAGATTTTGTTTCTGTGGATGGTGCGGATGATTTTGATGTCCACCTATCATCTTGATCAGATTCCTTTTCTGGATGTTTATATCCACGGCATGCTGCGCGATGAAAAGGGACAGAAGTTTTCTAAGTCGTCCGGCAACAATGTTGATCCCTTGGAAGTGATAGAAAAATATGGAACCGATGCTTTGCGGTTGAGCTTGATTTCCGGTATCACTCCGGGCAATGATTCCAAATTTTACGATGAGAAAGTAGAGAGTGCTAGAAATTTTTGCAATAAGCTTTGGAATATTAGTCGCTACATTCTGTCATCCGATTTGGAGAACGAAACCAAGCCGGAAGTGAAAATACTGCGCTCATCCGATGTTTGGATTATAGAAAAGTTTTCCTCGCTCATCGAGAGTACTGGCCAAGGCCTGGAAAAATATCAATTTTCGCAAGCGGCCGAAAGACTGGTTGAATTTACTCGGAATGATCTGGCCGACTGGTATTTGGAGGTGGCCAAGTTTGAGAGTAATAAGGAAGTCAAAGCTTGGGTCTTGAAAAATATTTTGCAAGATTTGCTGAAGCTGTGGCATCCGTTCATTCCGTTTGTAACTGAAACGATCTGGTCCGGCATGAACGAATCGAAATTGTTGCTGATTGAGAAGTGGCCAGAGAGAAATAAATACAGTAGCGGCATGGAAGATTGGCAAAGGGATAATCATTTGCTGCATTTCAACAAAGTTAAAGAAGTGATCAGCGCCATCCGCAATATTCGCTTGGAGAACAAGATTGATATCAAAAACAAAATAACGGTCATTGCCAGAATTCCCGAAAGTGGCAATCCTGCCTTCAAAAGCGTTATCGAAGACGAACAGGAAATTATCAAGAAGTTGAGAACTGGGGTGGAGGATATCCAGGTTGAAATTTCGAATGAAATTTTGGAAAACGCGTATTTTGCTCCGGTCGGAGACGTGAATATCTATGTGCCGTTTGCGGGTGCGATTGATAAGGTGGCCGAAAAGCAAAGGTTCGAGAAGGAGGTTGCTAATTTGGAAAAATATATTAGCGGGCTGGAACGTACTTTGGGCAACACTGACTTTGTGAAGAAAGCGCCGCAGGCAGTGGTGGACAAGGAAAAGAAAAATTTGAAGGACGCCCAAGATAAAGTGAAGGAGATTAAGGGCTATCTGGAAAACTTACGCTAACCGAAAAACGGATGTTCAAAATCTACAATACTCTCAATCGTAAAATCGAAGACTTTGTCCCGTTGGAAGATGGGAAGGTCAAATTTTATTCCTGCGGCCCGACGGTCTACAACTACGTCCACATTGGCAACTTGCGCGCCTATATTTTCGTCGATCTCTTAAAGCGCTATCTCAAATATCGTGGCTTCAACGTGACGCATGTCATGAATATTACCGATGTGGATGATAAAACGATTCGCGATAGTCAGCAGGCCGGTCAGTCTCTCCAAGAGTTTACCGAATTCTATCACCAAGCTTTTTTGGAAGATCTACGCGCTCTCAATATTACTCCGCCAGACGTTGAGGCTAAGGCGACGGATCACATTGTGGAAATGGTAGTATTAATCAGAGTGCTCATGGAAAAAGGTTTTGCCTATGAATCCAATGGTTCTATTTATTTTCGGATTAGCTCGTTCCCGGGCTATGGAAAATTGGCCAACCTCGAAGCACAAGATTTGAAACAAAATTCTGATGGTCGTTTGGATGTTAAAGACGAATACGACAAAGAACACATCCACGACTTTGTATTATGGAAAAGTTGGGACGAAGGAGACGGCAAGGTGTTTTGGGAAACTGAAATTGGCAAGGGCCGCCCAGGTTGGCACATCGAGTGTTCAGCTATGAGTATGAAATATCTGGGGGAGAGTTTGGATTTGCATGCGGGGGGAGTGGATTTGTTGTTTCCACACCATACTAACGAGATTGCACAATCGGAGGCGGCCACCGGTAAACCATTTGTGAAATACTGGGCGCACAATGCGCACCTCATGGTGGAAGGCAAGAAGATGTCCAAATCGTTGAATAATTTTTTCACCCTACGAGACTTAACGGCTCAGGGAATGAATCCGTTGCTTATCAAGCTGGAGTTGATGAAAGCGCACTATCGGCAAGAGGCGAATTTTTCCGTAGCGGGCGTGGAGGAAGCCAAGCGGACAGTCGAAAAGTTTTTGAATTTGCTCATCGACTTGGATGCGGTGGCGACTGAAAAAGCCGGCGGGGAGAATGTTGAGCAATTGATTGCAGCAACGCGAGAAAAATTTGTGGCAGCCATGGATGACGATCTCAATGTGGCGTTGGGACTGGCGGTGATGATTGAATTTGTGAACGAAGCCAACAAATTGACCAAGTCTTTGAGTCGCGAGGCAGCTGAGCAGATAAAGAAATTTATTTGGGAAATTGATGCGGTGTTGGGATTTATTCAGCCGCTCTATGCAGCCTATCAGGAAAAAGTCAAAGCGGTGGCTAGTGACGCTGAGGTGACAAAAATGTTGCAAGATCGAGTCAGGCTGCGCAGCGAGAAAAATTTTGCGGCAGCCGATGCTCTGCGCGATCAACTCTTGATCAAGGGAATTGTGGTGAATGACACTGCTGATGGGTGGAGTGTGCGACTCAGGAATGTTGTGTGAGCTTCACGAGGCTATCGGTCTTGAATTTTGACTATGAACAATCAAAACGATCGGCTGAAAGGGCGGATGCTGGATGGATTGAAAGCAGCGATTAAGCGCACGGGACTCGAGGAGGTCGTGGCCTATGCCGTTTTAACCGGCAGTTTTGTCATTGATAAAGGAAAAGCCAATGACATTGATTTGATCGTAGTAATGAATAGAGAAATTATCGATGAAGCACACATTATTCAGAAGATTAAAAAGTTCTCGATTGAACACGCTATTATCCAGATGGAAAATGGATTTATCCCGGATTGGAGTTTTCCGACTTATTTTATTACACCCAGGCAAGTAGATGAGGTTATGCATGGCAGGCCGTTTGCGAGGCACGGGGACGGGAATATCCAATTGAAGCAGTATTCTTCGGAGGCTTGGTTAGCTGATCCAGAATCTGACTATAATGTTATGCTTTACCAGCTGATTAGTCATGATCTGGATTTGTTCCATGGGAGCGCCGAGCAATTAAAATCAGATACCAAGAAAGCGTTGCTGACTATTTTTCTGTACACATATAGCGTGCTTGATTATGCTCAGCAGGAATCAGTTGCTCAAGCGGTCTTATGCCAAGACTTATTCCGCTCGGCCGGAATGCAATACTCAATTACCCAGAAGTTGCAGAATATATTTCAAGGGGTGATTGAAGAAAATCACCTCGGTGTTTTTCGGAATGGGGAGCTATTTTTCGATCACGTAGCTGTAGCTGAAAAAATACGGTTATTGATCGATTCATTTTATCCTACCTATCAATCCACGCATATTCTTCCCTGGAAGGACATGAGCCGGGACGTCAAGAAATTGGTGAGAGGGAAAAAACTAATCGAAAACGTCTACGATGTACTGTTTCGAGCCAAGAGCCCTGAAACAGAATGGGCAGAGTGGCATAAGCGGACCCAGGAACAAATCGAGGCCATAGAATCTGGCAGAGAGGTGCCTAAAGAGATTTCTGATCCAGAGGAAATACGTTATTATCAGCTGTTGCACGACTCGGTCATCGAGACTCTTGGTGAACGCGAAGCGAGTGTGGCTAGCATATTGGAAGTGGGGAGCGGATCAGGGGCACTGTCGTTGCTTTTGTCAGAAACGCTGCAGTGCTCAAGCGTCCTGTTAGATAATAGTCAGACCGCTATTCGTTATGCGCAGACAATCAATTCTAAATCGGAAATGGTTGTGGATGATGCAATGCAAATGCCATTTCCGGATAACACCTTTGATTTTGCTCATTCAGTTGGTCTTATTGAACATTTCCATGATCGGGATATCTATCGTATCCTCGGGGAGACCCGGAGGGTTTTAAAGGGGGGCGGGTATTTTTATTTAGCGGTTCCCAATTTTCTTTCCCCTGATCTCATGTCAATCTGGAGGAAATTTGGGAAAGGCACTGAGCGGAGCATTTCTCCGAATGAGTTGGCTCAGTATGCTCGACGCGCTGGATTTAGGGTTGTTGGGCAGGGCCGTTCTCAATATGTGGGCAGCCTTTTTTCTAAGTATCGTCTGGCAAGGGCTGAGAAATTTATGGGAGTTCATGGATTAGGATTCCTTAACTATGTTTTCTGTCAAAAAAATGATAGCTAGCGCTCGTTACTCATTAACTGATCACCCAATAATCATACGCAGTGATGAGCTGTTAGTCTCTTATGGCGAGTTGAATGTTCAGGAACGGAAGGCAGTGCAGAAAATTTTGCTGGAGCATGGCTTTGAAACCGAGCGGTTAGAAAGAATGGGTATGTTTAGGGTGCCACGCTTTTTGATGGTAGGCAGTCGGAAAGTGGATTTGGCAAAAATGATTGGCCCAGTGGTTAACATAAATTACCCACATCAGCAGAGTAAGTGTGTCCGTGTGTCCTTTCCGGAAAGGATTGATGTTCAAAATATGCTCACGCATAGCCGGTCTTTTGCGGATTTCATTGAAGCTCATCGCCAGGAGATTGTGAAAGTTCTAACCAACTATGAAACGCACGCGGTGGCTAATGATGAAATAGAGAGAGCGGTCGATTTGTTTCGAAGTCTTGACGAGAACGCAATCTATTATCAGCGCAAGGTTAAAGATATTGTTTCTTTCACTCCACGCAATCAACCATTGTATGCACTGGGTTGTTTTGCGCTTGTTTTGGCGTACATGGCTCGCTCCGTGTATGTGCATGTTCCATCAGTGATGAAGAGCTTCTTTCCTCGCCTAGAAGAGGTGCTGGAACTGAAACGCTTTTTCCCCAATGTGCTGGTATCATACGAGCAAAGAAACAAACTGATAGAACGCTGTTCAAAGCTTAAATATGACCAGACGCTTGATTTGTGGAGATCGGAAACGGACGTGGTTATTTTTACGGGTAACCCGTGGAATGCCAAGCGGGTTAAAAATGAGTTTGACAAAGATACGCTGTTTATCGCTAATGGTGCTGGTCACAATCCGGTAGTGGTGACTCCAGAAGCCGATATTGAGAAGGCAGTAGCGGCTGTGGTGGATCTCCAGTTGTATAATCAAGGGCAGGATTGCGCGAACCCATGCACCGTGTTGGTGCATCAGGCGATTCACGAAGTCTTTGCGGCCAAGCTTTTGCAGGCAGTTAAAGATGTTCAAGTTGGTCCATATAGCGATCAGCGCTGTATTGTTGGTCCCATAACTAAAATAGGTGACCTTAAAAGAATCCAGGACATTCTGATTGAAAATAGCCGATGGATTCATCCTGAGACTCCGGGGATAATTCATGTCGCAACCCGGACAGTGGAACCGACCATCCTGGTTAAACCGCTGATGGCTGGGGGTAACTATGTGGAGCAGCTATCGCCACTATTATTTGTCCAGCAATATAGTTCCGATAATGAGCTGGCTGAATATTTCGAAAATCAGCAATATTGGCAAAATGCCATGTATGTGACTGTCTACGGCCAAAGCGATTATGTCGACGGGTTGCTTGACTATCGCTTGTCAAATGATAGTATTCTACATGACGAGGCCACTATTTTGCGCAACACACATTTACACGCTAAAGGTGTTGAGCGAGGGACGAAGCCCTATGGTGGGTATGGGAGAGAGGCATCCTGGATTGAGAGGCAAAATACCATTATTGCTAAGCCGACCTTGCCTCCCAGGGATATTTTTGAACAATTGATTGCTCCATCGCTAGAGTTGGATCTGGTCGGGGAAATATTCCGGGAACATCATGCTAGTGGTTAAGGGGATGTTAAGAAGACAGAGTGCTAATTTGTATAGAGTGGATGAATATGAACGACAGAAGCTTCTTGGGTGGTCAATCGCCCGATAACAAGAATAAAGAAAAATATCCTATGCTCGGGTCTAGCAATCGAGTTAATACTATGTCGGAGGGCGACTGGGTGGGTGAAGTGACCGATCGGATTTTGCAGGCGTTTCCGGACAAGGAAATATATACTTGCGCCGCCGGCATCAGTCCTTCAGGGACAGTGCACTTTGGCAATTTTCGGGATGTGATGACCTCGCTGGTTTTCGCGCGAGAGTTACAACGTCGTGGCAAAAAAGTAAGATTGCTTTTTTCGTGGGACGACTTTGATCGTTTTCGCAAGGTGCCAGCTAATGTCGACCCGTCCTTCAGTCAATACATTGGTTTGCCTCTGACGTCTGTGCCGGACCCAACTGGAAAAACCGAGTCGTATGCTCGGCATTGGGAAAAGGAGTTTGAGGAGGCCATGCGCGAAGTGGGCATTGACTTGGAATATCGTTATCAAACCAAAGAACATCAATCCGGGCGATATGATGATTTGATTGTTAAAGCTATGCAGTCGCGTACCCGCATTGCGGAGATTCTGCTATCGTTCATGTCGGACAAGGCTAAGGCAGAAAAACAAATTGATCCGGAAAAATTCAAAAAGGATTATTATCCCATTGAGGTTTATTCGCGGTTTACCGGAAAGGACAATACACGCATTCTTGATTATGACGGTCAATCGACCATTACCTATCTTTGTTTGGACACCAATCAGCAGGAAACAATCAATTTTCACGAGACGCACACTGTGAAATTGCCGTGGAAAGTTGATTGGGCTATGCGTTGGGGAGCAGAGGGTGTGGTGCTTGAGCCGGGCGGGCATGACCATGCTTCTCCTGGAGGAAGCTATGACACTTCAAGCCTGATCGCCAAGGAGGTTTTCGGTATCCAGTCACCGGTGTTTGTGGGCTATCAATTTATTGGCATTCGTGGGCTCAAAGGCAAAATGTCTGGTTCCAAGGGGAATGCGATCACTCCAGCCCAACTCCTGCACATCTATGAGCCGGAGGTTCTAGAGTGGCTTTACTTACGCAAAAATCCACATCAAGTTTTTGATTTGGCTTTTGATACCGAGGTGTATCGTCAATATGACGAGTTCGATCGGGCCATGCAAGAATTCCTAGCGGAACGGGAAAAGTCAGCGCATGTCAGATCGATGTCATTTCTCAAGGATGCTGAAAAGCCAAAATATCGCAAACCCATGCCGTTTAAACAGGCCGTGGCATTGGGTCAGATTTTACAATGGAACATCGCAAAGATTAATGCCCTTGTGGAAAAGATGAATCTGGACTACGACCCTTCATCAGTGGCTGAGCGAGTGCCCAAAGCCCAGGCTTGGCTCAGAGAATATAACCCGGAGGAAATGATCGCCCTACGTGATGATGTCAACACTGAATATGCCGCTTCGATGAGCGAGGCTGCGAAAGATTTGGTGCACCAGCTAAGTTCCTTTCTGTCCGAGGCAGATATGGAAACTCTGACGGTGGAAAAGCTAGAGGAAGTACTCTATCACATTCCAAAAGTTGAAGGATTAGCTTCGGCTGAGCTCAAAAAATCTCAACGCGCTTTTTTCAAAGATCTCTACCGACTATTAATTGGCAAAAATGCTGGTCCGAGACTGGCCACTTTCGTTTGGGCGGTGGGCAAGGAGAGAATTTTGAAACTATTGGATATATAGAAAATTGAAATAGATTTTGGTTTCTGACTGTTTAAAGCTAAATTTAGTAACAAGTTTATCGTGGTTAAAATCGGATCATATTCTGACCTGAAAGGATACTTAATGTCAAACCCATTGTCTGGTGTGTGTTGGTACGGGCCGAGAACTGCCGACGTTTCCGAATTAGGAGGTCTGTTGAGTGTTGCTGGTGTTGTATCTTGCTATGGGTCGGGAAAATTTTTCAATAATGTACCAATTTTGAGTAATGATTTAGAGGGAATGAGAAGAAAATGCAGCATTGATGATTTAGCGGGGATGCTTGCACGCAATGGGAAGCTACAAAATTTTGTGAGAGACAATAATATAACGTCCATTCTCCCTTATGATACTACTCCGGAATTAGAAATATTCTGTCGCGAAAATAACATAGCTTGTCTTTCTAGTTCGGAAGATCTGAAAAATAAATTGAGAGATAAGACAGAAATAGATAATATAAGTATAGAAATCGATCTGCCAACTATTCCAGGAGTCTCGGGGTTCATTGAAAATTTCGAATATAATATGGCCGTGGAGAAGTTTGGACTCCCGTTATTTCTTCATTTTGCTGAGGGCGCAGGCGGAACTGGGAATTACATAGTTAATAACGCAAAAGAATTTGAAAAAATAAAAAACGAAAAAAGAGGTAAGCGATTAAATATTAAAAAATATTTTTCCGGGAGATCTTGCTCAATTGATATCTGTGTTACTGATACATCCGTGATATGCGGGGCTCTTGAAGAGATGCTTATCGGCGCTGAACCGTTGAACTCGAATCCTACTGAATATGTGGGAAGTTCGTGGTTTGAAAATGATTATTCATTGGTCATTCGAAAAAAGATTTGCGACATTGGCATAGCGTTGGGAGGGCTTTTGCGGAAACGAGGATTTTTAGGTTTTTTCCATCCCGATTTTCTTGTTGAGGGTGACGACGTATTTCTCACAGAACTAAACATGCGATTTGGTGGATCCTGCGGCGCATATGCTAAGGCCCAGGTTACGACGGGAAAAATACCATTGATGATTGTTCACGCCATAACATTTCAGAATCATGGTCTGGAATTTGAAACCGATAAGATAAATAAGGAAAACTTATATCCGTTGGATTACGCGCTATTGGTGCTAAAAAACAATTTTGGAAAGCCTATAAGGTTATCGCATAAGTATGGTTCTGGAATTTATAATATAATTGGCGATACCATACAGGCAACTAAGCGGGAGAGATTTGGCGATCTCAAGGGTGAAGACGAAGTCCTTATTATGGGCTTGCCAGATTCTGAGAGCAATACCGTCATTGAGGAGGGGGCGTTTATATGTGAGGTTGTTACAAGGTTTCCGATATCTGATACGAAAAGCA
>SCTJ01000122.1 GCA_004297805.1 Patescibacteria group bacterium
ATGTTTATGAAAGGGGGTGTGGTTGTGAATAGAAAGGTCGCGACATGGTGGCAGGTTGGTGTTATGGTTGCGATGCTCGCCCTGCCGTTTGCGGCATTGGCGTTGACCAATCCCACCGTCCCTGCTGGTATCAGCGGACGAGCGGTGACATTGAGTGAAATTGAGGATATTATCCGTCTTATTGCGCAGTTCCTCATTCTCATCAGCGTTGTGATTGCAGTCATCGTTATTATTTGGGGCGGTATCGTATGGATGACCGCGGGTGGCAGTGACGATCGAGCAAAGCTAGGAAAAGGCATCATTCTGAAAGGTATTTTCGGTGCGGCAGTGGTGCTTGGTGTTGGCGTCATTCTACAGACGCTAGCTAGCGTTGTAACACGTCAATTCTTGCAATAACTATGCATAATCAAAAACCCGTCCGCCCTTGGCGGATGGGTTTTTGATTTGGAGACATGGGGTGATAGGATACGACTATGCCCAGGTGGCGAAATCGGCAAACGCACCAGCTTTAGGAGCTGGCGATCGCAAGATCATGTGGGTTCAACTCCCACCCTGGGCACTATTCCGAGATTCGTATCTTCTTACTCCTTGCTTTGTCCAGACGTGGCAGACGGAGTGTCAAAATACCGTTTTTCATGGATGCCTTTGCGTTGTCAGCATCCACATCAGCAGGCAGGATGATGGTGCGTGAGAACGGCCCCCAGTAGAGTTCTTGATAGTAGTAATCCGCGGAGCCGACCCTCGTGTCGGGATTGCGGCGGCCCTTGATGGTGACCATATCTTTGGCGACTGAAATATCGATATCTTCGCTTTTGACTCCCGCGATGGTGGATTGAATCACCACGTCGCTGTCGTGCTGGAACACATCAACAGTAAGCTGGCCCTCTGGCTCACGAGGGGTGCGCTCATGTCGCACGGAAAGCTCCGCTCCGCTTTGATTGTCTTCGATGTAGCTCATGTTAGTTGCACAGTGCGCTTTTGGCGCCGTTCTCTTATCTTATCAAACAATACCGAAACGAAAAGTGCCATAATTCCCAGGAGTGCCGTAGCGTAGGCCAAGGAGAGGATCTTGTAAGACGAAAGCGATAGAAACATGTTGAATGCAAAATGGAACAGTGTAGCGAGGACCACCCCAAACATCAGAAGTTTTGAGCGATGGTGGTCGTAGAACCAGGACAGCGCTAGGAAATACCCCACAATGGCCGATGATAATGCGTGCAGGAGCGTAGCGCCCACAAAACGCAACATCCAGATGCTGATGGTGCCATTAAGGCCGTCGGGTGCGACACGAACCATCACAAGAATATTCTCCATAGCCGCAAAGCCCAGTCCGGCGACAACCATATAGATCATGGCATCAACGGGTTCATCAAAGTCGGCAGAGCGCAGAGCAATCATCTGCACGGCATACAATTTCACCACTTCTTCTACGAACGATGCCCAGAGATAGAAGCTCGGACCATCGGTAGTTGCGGGTGCGCCGGTCAGATTCTCCAACAGCCGGACAAAGACGAGCTGGAGAATAATCGCGATGGGGGAGACGATAATCCCCATCAGAAACGTTTTTGTCACCATCGCTTTGGGCTCCGGATGGCAATCCTTGCGCAAATAGTACGAGAGCCACAGGACACTCGGCAGGATACCTACTGCCACGAGCGTGCCATAGTACAAAATTGGCGGCATGAATACAGTATATCGCACTTAGGCCCGTTCTGGCACGGGCCAATCTTCGATGAGAAGTAGTTTTTTATTCTTCAATGGCAGTTGTGACCATAGTTCTTCGGTCACGAACGGCATGAAGGGGTGGAGAAGTTTAAGAATGGTCGTGAGTGTATGGATGAGCGTCTGAGATGTTTCTTTGTCGTCTTTACCCTTGCTTTCTTCTATGAACTTATCTGCAAAGTCATGCCAGATGAAGTGGTAGAGAAGGTTGGTTGCTTCAGCGAAGTTATATTCTTTGATCTGCTGGGTTACATTGATGGCAAGGCCGTCTATCTTTGCACTCATTTCGTTGTGAGGATTTTCTATCTCCCAAGAGATATCGCCGAGCTTCAATAGAATGTAACGTGAGATATTCCATACCTTATTGGCAAATTTCTTGCCCATCACCATAAAACCTTCCCCGAAACGTATATCTTGCAGGCCAGTTGCCTGTGATGCTAAGCCAACGCGCAAGGCATCCGTGCCGTACCTATC
>SCTJ01000011.1 GCA_004297805.1 Patescibacteria group bacterium
CTGCTTTTCAACTGAAAGATTCGTGAATTTATACCTTTAGTCCTGGTGCTTAATTGGCAGTTCAATGATGAAGCGCGAGCCGCGATCAGCGCCGTCTGACTCAACCCATATTTTGCCGTGGTGGGCCGCAATCATTTCGCGTCCGACATAGAGCCCGAGGCCCGTGCCCGTGGCGTTGAGGCGCGTGGTGTCTTTGCCACGGGAGAATTTTCCGAAAAGATATGGAATTTCGTCCGCTGGGACACCAATGCCGGTGTCCGAAACGGTTAGGCGCACCAGCTTGGGTTCGCGCTCGACGCGCATCGTCACCCCGCCCTTTTTGGTATATTTCAAGGCGTTGGAAATCAAGTTAGAAATCACTTCGCGGATCTTACCGCCATCCATTTCAATTTCCGGGAGCGGTTCCGTTGGCAATTTTACATCCAGATAGAGCCCATTATCTTTGGCCATCAATGCAAAGTTGTCTTTGAGTTCAGTGATGATCGGTTCCAATTTCCAGGCCCGGAATTCATATTGCATGCGCCCGGATTCGATGCGAGAAATGTTGAGCAAGTCTTCCACCAACTGCACCAGATGGTCATTGGCTTGATAGACTTTGTTGAGCGCGCCAATCGCCTGCGGATTGATATCGCCATAGGTGCCTTCCAGGAGCAGCGAGACAAAACCCTTGATGGCGGTGAGCGGCGTGCGCAGTTGATGCGAAGCAATGGAAATAAATTCTGATTTGGCATTGTCCAATTTGCGCAATTGATCATTGGCGTTAGCCAACTTGTCCGACATGAATTGCAATTCCTCTTTGCGCTGGACTTCCAACTTCACCGCCCGAATCAAATACCACCCCATGACCGCGGTGCCTGCCAACGTTATAGATAGCAAGACAATATTGGTTGTGCTCGTGGCAAAGAAAAACATCGATCCAATCATGGCAAACTGTGCCACCACTAAGGCTTGTGCTCCCAAAAGTTTAATATTAAATGCTTTGAATTTCACAATAATATAAACCAGAAATCCGATAAAAATAGGCATTCCAAAAAGACCATATTGGGCAATATTCCAGTCCTCAGTAAAGCTCCCGATTATGTTCCCAGATGAAAATGCTGCGAGAAATGTTATAATGCCGACTGTAAATAGAGTTATTTTTCTTTTATTGATACCATCTTTTTCAACTCGGATATTCCTTACATAGCTAAATACTATGGACAGTAACATTAGTATCTCGAATCCATAGCTATAATAAATTATAAACTTGCTTTCAGTTGGTACGCATGTAGTTGAATTTGTTTTAGTTAGAATATACTTTGTTGATAACAAGACAACGACCGGCAACAAAAGGATGAACAGTGCTGACTTAGTCAAGAATGATATGTCTGTTTTTTTGAAAAAAACGTTTGTTAAATAAAGAGCAAGGGCATATATCAAAAGTTCGACCAATATCATTGCTACCCAGAAAAAGTAGATGGCATCGATTCTATTGCTAGCCCACTCAATCAAGTCGAAAAATATCCATAAAGAAAATAGGATATTTATAGCAAAGAATATTATCGTAGATAGATCTCTCTTTTTGTATAAAAGAAATGCACCTAAAATCAAAGCTGCTAATACTGCAACTCCATGGGAATAATAGAACAGCGCGGGAACATTGTTGGAAATTATGAAAAACTTTGCTGGATCCCATGGACAAGTCAAACTATTCATGTTTTTATGTTTTTATTTACCAATTATTTCTGCTTTAAAATTTTGAAATCCTTTGCCAAAGATATAGCTTACATGAACATTTAGTTCGTCGCCTTTCTTGACATGCCTTTCCGCTATCGGCACAACGACAGGGGCATTTAGTGTTTCAGTGTCCCCGATAACTATTTTATCGGTTAAATATGTCTTACTTGAAATATGAACGCAATTAACAACTCCAGATTTATCAATCTTCAATGTAATAATTCCGTTGAATTTTTCATTTATAGCACTTCCAAATGAAACTGAATTTAACAACTTACTTTCACTTTTAATCGAGTAATTCTGATTTTCTGATAGCCCGTGCCACAAGTGCTTTACCATCTTCATTTCAAAATCATACATACTGAAGTTCATTTCTGCCAAAGATATGTAGGTTTCTTGAACACAGGGGATAAAGACTGTTGAATCAAAAACAACTTTCTGTTTATGTAGATTATTAACCGCTTGGACCTGAAATTCGTCTATCATGCCAGTCGTTAACATTTCCATTATAACCAGATCGAACTTGATATTATTTTTAAACTTTAAATCTCTAGCGTCGCCAATTATTAAATTTATTTTATCTCCGAACCCATTGTTTACAAAATTTTCCCTGGCGATATCAGCGACGCATGGATCATATTCAACCGCAAAAACATTCTTTGCCCCAGACCTTGCAGCAAATAGAGCCATAATGCCCGATCCAGTGCCAATATCAAGAGCCGTCCAATCAGGTTTGGTAACTCTTTTTATGGCCTTTTCGAATGCCTTGGTTCTAACTTCGTCTATCAAGCACTGACCAACACAATCAATTGAGCTAAAAGCATCTTCTTCTTGAATCTTTAGGGACATATTTCGGGTTTGTTCAGTTAATTTGGCAATGATTAAAACGTTTTCGATAGCTCCCGCCTCTTTCTCTTCCTCCAATTTCCTTTGTGATAGACGTAACTAGCCATCAACGGCAAAACAGTAGTAGCCTCAGCAAAAACCATCTGCTCAAAAGTGTTGTCGACCTTGCCCCAAGATCCAGCCTCTTTGAGCGTTGAACTCGAGCACGCTCCATCGCGGGGATCAGCCACCGTGATTTGGATAGCATATTTGTGCATTGGAACGTTCTTGCCCAAAACCTCCGCGCACACGACGGTATCTTGGATGAAATTCTTTGGAGTTCCGCCACCAATAATCAGCATGCCTGATTCTTTGGTGTTCATCTTAATCTTGGTCAATTCTCGAAAATCTTTCACCGAATCGATGGAGACATGTTCATTTGGATTTTCAATCTGGTGCATCACCAAGCCGAAGCCAGCACTGCTATCGGAAAAAGCCGGACAGAAAATTGGAACACCATGTTTGTAGGCTAGCTCCACCAGAGATTCCTTCTTCTTCGATTTTTTGGTCAGGTATTTTCCCATCTCCCAAATGAACTCGCGAGAAGAATAAACGCCCGAGCCCAACGAATCAGCCACCTCCTTGATGGCCGCATCGCAATGCTGCAACTCTTCTTCGTCAATAAAGGTGTCATAAATTCGATCAACATAGGCCTTTCTCAGGTCTTGATCATTCACAAACGGCGTCCCGATATAGTGCCGGTAGCCAAGAGCTTCAAAAAAATCCATGTCCACAATACTCGCTCCGGTGGCCACCACCACATCAATCATGTTGTATTTGATCATGTCGGCATAAATTTTCATGCACCCGCCAGCGCTAGTGCTCCCCGCCAGCGAAAGAACCGTGACGCAATTCTTGTCCGCCACCATTTTCTCGAAAATCTTGGTCGCCCGAGCCAAATCCCGTGCTGAAAAGGACATCTTTTCCATGCCGTCGATGATTTTCACCGCATCAATCTTGGAGATATCGATGTGTTCAACCTTCTCCTTGAGAAACTTCTTCTTGCTCATAGACGATATGAAAAAAATTATTATTTCAGATTCTAGACTATTTTCCCCACATTCCCGACGTTAAACGTTATTTTCGGCCGGATATCGGGTGCCTCGAAGGATAAAATTCTCTTCGATGTCCTTGAGATCAAACTTTTCCGTAAAATAGCGCTTAATGAGCTCCCTGTCTACTCCATTCTTGCAAGTGTATACATCGGCTGTCAAAAACCCCCTTCTGGGAAAAGTGTGGATGCTGATATGACTCTCAGCAATTACTACAAATCCGCTCCAGCCACCCGGATCTTTAATATCGTTCTCGGGAGCAAAGTATACTTGAGGCTCAGCCAATTTTTTCATTCCCAGGATGCCAGGCAACTCGTCTAGCACCAAAGAAACAATTTCGCGACTATTGAGCTTATCATGGTCTCCTCCATAGCCATCAATAGTCAGATGCTCACCAAAATTAATAGTTTTCTCCATCTTTATAAGTTAATGACGATTATCAAAAATGATGACCAGCAAGTTACGCCGCCTGAACTTATTATAAACTATGTGACGAGTTTTGAAAACCGCCCCTGAGTCAAGTTGACCCCAGGGGCGGCACATCTCAGAACAGCCTTCTTGCCATTTCAACGATCAGTCCGATCGCCGAGGCTACTCCAGCTGTCCCAATCACCGAGGACGGCACCAGAATGGTCCAGATGTCTTTGGTCGTGGTTCTGCTTCCCTTCCGTCTAAGCAAGACCAGAGCGTCTGATCCGTACCAGAAGGTACACAGCAACCACGTCATTGGACCAGAGGCCAACCTGCTCAGCGGACTCTTCTGCTCGAAACGATCTATCCACTCCCGGATGTCCTCCGTAAGCAGCAGGTCCTCACCTCGATCCAACATCCGGTCGTACACTTGCAGGACCCGAACATAGACCAACAGCACGACAATCTGGGCCACCGTCATAACCCAGAAAGTGTTCGCCAACAGGAATCCTTGGGCGATCGCCAGATCCTCTATCAGAGTCACAAATGACAGGAAGCGATAGAGCGCCCAGAATTTCATCTTTTTTTCCGACTCATTCGGACTCTTCCAGATAATCCTTATGGCCGGAAACCCCAGAAGCGTCAATGCGACATATTTCACGACGCTCGACGCCAAACTTCCATCTACCCCTGCCTGCAGAAACAGGCTAACATCGAGGACGAACAGCATCACTGCCGTGAGAAGAAGGCCCTTGGCCTTCCGAAGAACTTCGAGAATGACCATGACCTCCCTCCCTTTCTTTACCTCGCCTTGGCCGTCAGACCCAAGCGGGTTGGTTTTGCCCTGTTTTCAGGGCGTTAGTTGTATAGCCACATGTAAAGCTACAGTCGTACTCAGAACTTTTTATTATATACCTAAATCGCCCTTTTGTCCAGGGCTACTGTCACTTTTGCGCTACAATAAAGCAAAATTAAAAATAGTAAACTCTCAAATCAACAAAAAACGGCCCAAATAGGCCAAAAAAAATTATATTTAAAATCCAACTAGCTGAAAATGAATAGAGCCCGGCCGCACGATGATACGTGTGCAACCGGGCTCCACTTGTTCGAGACGCTGATCGCTCAGAAGGTCTTGGCGACCTTCACCCCCCACCAGAAGAGGGATTCTTCGGCCATGCCATCATCGCCGCCGAAGCCGCGCTGATAGCTGACCTCGGGCTTGATCTCGATCCCTACGAGCTCGAAGCTAGCGGAGAGCGAGGCACGGGCAGAGCTGACCAGCTCCGACTTGATGCCGAACGCGCCGTTGTGGCCGTTGGCCAGAAGGCTGGCCTCGAAGTGCTCCAGGAAGGAACGACTGATCCCCGCCTGGTAGAGCACGCCGCCTTCCCCGTATGGGAAGTCCACTTCGACTGCCACGAACGGGGTGAGGCCGAGAAGCGTCTCCGGCGCCGACACCTTGAGCGTGGCCCCGTAGACATCCTCGCTGTCGAGCTTCCCGACCTTGAGAAGGTCGTAGTACGCCGCCCCGAGATCGATCTCGATCGGCCCCAGCGTCTTGGTGACGCCGACGATCAGGTCGAGCTCGTCGCCGAAGTCGCTGTTCCAGCCTCCGTCCGACGAGTAGGACCCCCAGACATCGACGTGGAACCCGGACGGGTGGACGAAGCCCAGATCCGCCTGGACCACGCCCTTGTCGTAGTACGTCGCACCGAATGGCCCGATGTACTGGCTGAAGTATGCGACCTCCACCGAAAACTCCGTCCCCTTCTCCTTCTCCTCTTCGGCGAGGATGGGTTTCGCGAAACCGAACACCAGGGCCAATGCCGCTACCATACCGATGATCTTCTTCACGTTCGTTTCTCCTCTGCTGGTTGTGCTCTATTTTGCCTTTGGCATTTCGAGCTTGGGTTATTGGATTGGGAAAGACCGGTCATACGCAGGATTGTATATTATACGCCTAAAAAGCTGACTTGTCAAGTCAGCCTCTTGTTCACCTCATATATTGCTATTTAGCTTTTCGGGTAATCTTCTTAATTTCCTTCATGAGCTCCGGAAGAATCTGGTCTTCTTTGACGCTCCGTACCACCTGACCTTTCACAAAAATCGCGCCCATCCCTTTTCCTCCAGCCACGCCGATATCGGCTTCCCGCGCTTCGCCGGGACCATTGACCACACATCCCATGACCGCTACTTTGATGGGCTGTTTTATTTTTTTGAGTTCTTTTTCCACGCAACCAGCCAGTCCGATCAAATCTATTTGCGTGCGACCACACGTGGGACACGAAATCATTTCCGGTCCACGCCGCCTGAGGTCTAGCGAGCGCAAAATAGCCCAACAGACTGGAATTTCCTCCAGTGGATCGGCAGTGAGAGACACCCGCATCGTCGCTCCAATCCCCTCTTCCAAAAGCACCCCGATGCCAATGGCGCTTTTAATGGAGCCCATGAAAGCCGTGCCAGCCTCGGTCACGCCTAGATGCAAAGGATAATCTACTTTTTTGGCCAGCAATCGATAAGCGGCAATCATCCGGGACACATCGCTAAATTTGATGGAAATCAAAATATCTTTGAAGTTCAGCTTTTCCAAAATCCGCACGTGCCGCAAGGCCGACTCCACCGCCGCCTGGGGCGTGGCTCCATATTTATTGAGCAAGTCCTGCTCTAATGAGCCAGCATTAATGCCAATCCGAATGGGGATTTTTTTCTTCTTGCAAGCTGCCACGACTGAGCGCACTTTTTCCTCTGAGCCGATATTGCCCGGATTGACCCGCACCTTGTCTACGCCTTGTTGAATCACTTCGAGCGCCAACTTGTAATCAAAATGAATGTCTGCCACCAAGGGAATGTGAATTTTTTTCTTGATTTGGCCAATGGCTTTGGCTGCCGCCATGTCGAGCACGGCCACCCGCACAATTTCACAGCCCTCCTTTTCCATGGCCAAAATCTGTTGGACGGTCGCCTTCACATTCCGCGTATCAGTGTTACACATGGACTGTACTCGTACTGGATTGTCTCCGCCTAACTTCAGTTTGCCGATTTTGACTACTCGCGAAAGATATTTTTTGCCTTTAGCCATAAACATACAAACAATTACAGGTAATTCCACCCGCATCTTAGCACAAAGTCTGATTTTGAACACTAAACTCTAACGTGTTGCAATTCGTGCAGTTTTTTGTAGACTCCGCCGTGCCGCATCAATTCATGGTGGTCGCCCCGCTCCACAATCTCGCCGCCTTCCAGCACCAGGATTAAATCAGCCTGGCGCACCGTGCTGAGGCGATGAGCGATCACAAAAGTGGTGCGTCCCTGCATGATTTGTTCCATTGCTTCATGAATATATTTTTCTGATTCACTATCCAGGGCACTGGTCGCTTCGTCCAAAATAATAATGTTGGGATTTTTGAGCACCGCCCGCGCGATAGCTATTCGCTGGCGTTGACCCGTGGAAAGATGGGTACCGCGATCACCCACAATCGTGTCATAGCCGTGCGGCAAGCCCCGGATAAATTCCGGGCAATGCGCCACGTTGGCGGCCGCGTAGAGCTCACCGAGCCGCGCACTATTTTTCGCATAGTGAATATTATGCTTGATAGTGTCATTGAACAGCCCGGATTCCTGAGAAACCACTCCAATGTGCGAGCGCAAATCTGACAGCTTTATTTTCCGAATATCCGTACCATCAATCATAATCCGCCCCTCACTCGGCGTGAGGAAGCGCGGAATCAAATCAACTAGCGTTGATTTGCCTTGCCCGCTGCGACCAACAATGGCTATCAATTGCCCCGGCTTCACACTAAAAGTGATGTCTTTTAAAATGCGGTGACCGTTCATGGAAACGCTCACGTTTTTGAACTCAACTTTGCCGCGACAATCCGGCATCGAGAGCAGCCCCGGTTTGTCAACTTGTTCAATAGTTTCCTGATATATTTTTTCCGCTCCGTTGATCACCATGATCCCCTCTTGCAGCTCCTTGTAGTGCACGCCTAGACGCTGGATGGAAGCCGAAGCCGCATTTACATAGGCCAAGAGCATCACAAATTCTCCAACTGTGACTAGATTAATTTTGATAAAATATAGCCCCGCGGTAAACAGGATAAGAAATCCGGTCACGAACACCATGTCCTGCCAAATTTGCAGATTCATCCATAGGTCCGTATAGTCATTTACTTCACCATAGATCCGCTCATAATCCCGTCGATTCCGGTTATATTCTTTGGCTTCGGCAATGTTAGACTTGATCGTCACCACGTTGGGTGTTCGATCAAAAATATCACCATAAACGCCATTGTCGAGTTTGTTGATTTTCCTGCTCAGGGCCACGATTGGATCAATTCTCTTGATCGTGATAAACAAAAACGCTACTACAAACAAGGCATAAATCAGCGCTAGTTCCCATTTGATCCAGACAATTACCAGAAAGGCCAGCAATGAAGTGATCAGGTGTGGACCAATCTGCAGAAGCCCCTCATTAGTGATACTCTCCAAATAGAAATGGGCACGGTCAAACTGTTCAATAACTTCGCCAATCTTGCGTTGCTTATGAAAAGCAAGCGGCAGTCGCAAAAGATGAAAAATAGATTTGGTAAAAAGATCCACTCTCGCCCGATAGCCAATCAGCGTCCCTCGCTTAATCCGCATTCTCATGAACCAATTGCCCAGGATACTCAGAACAAACCAGCTAGCAATGAGACCGAGAAGCGTGACTGAAAAGGTCTTTTCATGCACCACTATATCCAGAGCCTTCCCATAGAAAATCGGGAGGATCAACTGAATGGCATTTTCCAAAATAACAAAAACAGCCGCTCCTAAGAGCGCCGTCCGGTATGGCTTCAGATATTTGATAACCGAAGAAAAATCGAGCTTGAGAATCCTCATTGTTTTTCCTTTTTCTTTTTATGTTTGGACCAGCTGAGTATTTTCGAGATAGCTCAACACAGCTGCTCAAGCCCAATGAGCGCTCGAAATTTTAGAGCGCGTCTTTGATAGCACCGACAACTGTAGCACTCGTAGCCGCCGCGGCTGACTCTACATCCTTCACTGCACCTGTAGCAGCTCCGGCCTCCTCTTCTGCTTCAGCATCATCGGTAGCCTCTACGTCTTCTTCAGCTACTGGACACTTTTCTTCTGATTCGGGATCGCATTCTTCCGCGACAGCCGGACATTCCTCCTCTGATTCGGGGTCGCATTCTTCTTCCTCAATTGGGTTCTCTTCGGCATATTGCACCGGATCGCTGCACTCCACACCCTGATCTTCCTTGGTAGTTTCGTCACAGAAGATTGTTTCACATCCAACTTCACCCTCCGGACACACCAAAGCCTGGCATTCCTCGTCTTTATTTGGATCACACGATGGAATGTTGGCCGCCTTACGATTCACAACCTGATAATACCAAATGTCTGCTTCCGGATCACCGGTACAGGCCTCGCCTTCCACGGTTGAATTTGGATCACATTCCCAGATGAAGCACTTGTCAACATAGGGATCGCAATCCGTTTGCGCCGAAATAGCATAGTCGCGCTGGACCATGATGCGCCAATAAGTAAAGCCCACCGAACCTATGATCAGAATTACAAAGACCAAGAGCAAGATTTTCGATTTAGCATCCATAAAACAAATTTAAAAATCATTGTTTTATATTATACCACAATCTGCAATCAACTCCAGCTACTATGACCGAAAGCGTGATCGCCGCCGCTCTCCGCCGCGTGGGCCGCTTGGCCGACGATGCTGATCTCGGTTGGGACGAGCTGAAACAAAAGGACGCGCTGAGGACTGCTGCTCGGCTACCACTGCTCGTCGCGGTGGCAAGGTTGGCAAAGACAACACCGGGATGGTTTTGCGAATCAAACGCTCGATGTAGCGGATATCTCCACGCTGATCCGGTGTGGCAAAAGAAACGGCTTTACCATAACTGCCTGCACGCCCAGTGCGGCCAATGCGATGCACATAGTCTTCCAGATTGTCGGGCAAATCATAGTTGATTACCAATGAAATTCCCTGCACATCAATACCGCGAGCCGCAATATCAGTCGCAATCAGTATCCGATAACGCCCAGTCTTGAAACCTTCCAGCGCATCGCGCCGTTGGGCCAATGATCGATTGGAATGAATCTCAGCCGCCGTATGTCCCATGTCTCGCACCGACTTAGTAATTTTTTTGGCGCCATGTTTGGTTCGTGAAAACACCAAGACCGTGCCACGTGATTCGCCCAGCATTTTATCCAGGAGCTGCAATTTGCCTTCGCGCGGAACCACAAAAATTTCTTGTTCCACTGTCTCCGCCGCTGTCCCAGCTGGCGCTACTTCAATCCGGATTGGGATCCGCATGTAGCGAGCAGCGATGTCCGCAATCTCCTTGGGCATCGTGGCCGAAAAAAGCATGGTTTGCCGATCGGTAGGCACGCCGGCCATAATTTTCTTAATCTGCGGCATAAAACCAATATCCAACATCCGGTCGGCCTCATCCAAAACCACCATCCGCACATCTTTAAGGGAATAGTTTTTTCGTTCCAAGTGATCCAGGAGACGGCCCGGGGTCGATACGACTACATGCGGATTCTTGCGTAACATGGCGATTTGCTGATAGGAAGCCGCGCCTCCAATCAGCACAGCCGTGCGAAGTCCAATCGAACGCCCTACCTTTTGCAAGACTTCTTCCACTTGCAAGGCCAACTCGCGCGTGGGCAGCAAAATCAATCCTTGCCCGCCCGTGCGTCCAAGTCGCTGGATCATCGGCAACCCGAAGGCCAGGGTTTTGCCGGTGCCGGTTTGGGCGATCCCCACCACATCTTTGCCGTCGAGTGCCAATGGAATACATTGGTGCTGAATCGGCGTGGCTTCGGTGTAGTTAAGTTTGTCTAGAATGTTCAGCAGCGACGGAGCAACGCCCAAATCAGCAAAACGCGCCCCCGCTGGTTGCATGGCTTGTGCCATAAATTGTGTGTGACTCGAGGCCCCGCTTGAGTCACACTCATGGCGCAAAAAGGTTCGAGTCTGGTATAAATTTACCTGGCACGGGTGGAGAGAATCGAACTCCCGCCAACGGTTTTGGAGACCGTCGTACTACCACTATACGACACCCGCAGCATTAGAAATCCTAAAATCTAAATTCTAACTTCTAAACTTTTTTGGATTTGTTTAGAAATTAGATACTAGAAATTAGAATTTCCGACGCTTATTTCATTTCCTTATGCAGCGTATGCTTGCGGCATTTTGGACAATGCTTCTTCATTTCCAACTTTTCCTTGAGCTTTTTCTTGTTGCGCGTTGTATAGTAAGAAATGTTCTTACATTCAGTGCACTTCAATTTAGCCAGATTGTCTTGACTCATAAGCTTAGAATAAATTACGAATTATCCAGTCCCGGAGCCTAGGGTGAGAATCGGACTCACGACCTCCTCCTTACCATGGAGGCGTTCTACCACTGAACTACCTAGGCCTAAATGTGGGCAGGGAGGGATTCGAACCCCCGAAGGCCGAAGCCGCCTGATTTACAGTCAGGTGCAGTTGACCGCTTTGCTACCTACCCATTTGATTTCTTTCAAAAAGTTGATTGGGCCTGATTTATGCCGCCGTTGGCGGCACCCCGCCATAGGCGGTGGCAGTCAGGTGCAGTTGACCGCTTTGCTACCTACCCAATCTACTTTAACAAATTTTTAAAGGCCTCTCCCCCTTTGTACGACTTTATCTGTAATTCTCTATTATAAGCATCCCTTTTACTTTGGAATACTTCAGTGTAAATCATTATCCATGGTTTTCCACCCTTTGTCGATCTTACCAATCCGCTGTTATGCCTCTTTAGCCTAATATCTAAATCTTCCGTGTGACCAATGTAATATTTATTTTTTGAACCGCTAAACAATATGTAGATGTAAAACATACGCCAATCAGGATGATTTATGCCGCCTTTGGCGGCACCCCGCCATAGGCGGTGGCAGTCAGGTGCAGTTGACCGCGATGTTTACCCCGCCAACGGCGGGGCTACCTACCCATTGCGCATCTTCTATTTTCAAATTTCAGGAAACCAGCCTCTTTATCCTAGATATATCGACTACAATCGCACTTTTTACATCGTAACCTTCATTGTCCGGCATTTTCTTCACAAAATCAAGCCATTTACCGGTGATGTGATTCTCAGCCTTACCTTGAAGTTCAAAACCCACACACGCCTTTTCCCAGTCCTTATTCCAAACCACTAGTGCTACCTGCTCGTTTTGCTCAATATTCTTGAGTGACTCTCGAATGTGAGTATTGGTAATAATCACCTTATCCCCCACCACCTTCACGCAGGCCACCGCAATTGAGTGTGGTCGATTATTTTTCCCCACCGTCGATAAACCCAGAGCATTTTTTTCGATCAACTTCTTGATCCCAGGAGTGATTTTTCCCATAGCAATAAATTTCAAACCCTGAGCCGACTGAGGGACTTGAACCCACAACCTACTGTTTACAAAACAGTTGCTCTACCATTGAGCTAAGTCGGCAAATTTTATTTATTGTGCATTCTAATACTTACTGTTTATGCCGCCTTTGGCGGCACCCCGCCACAGGCGGTGGCAAAACAGTTGCTCTACCATTGAGCTAAGTCGGCAAACAACCTACTGTTTATCCCGCCAAGGCGGGACTCTACCATTGAGCTAGAGTGGCATAGTCACTTGCCACATTCCCCCTTACCAGCCCAGGACATTTTTTTCAAGCTTTTTCACTTGAGCCTTGGCTTTGCGATTCCCCGGAGCTAGCTTCAACACCTGCTTGAAACATTCAAGAGCGTCCGGCAAGTTCTGGCGTTCAATATAATGTTCTCCTAATCTTTCATAGGCCTCCAAATCCCTGGGATTTTCGGCGATTCTTTCGATCAAGGCCTCTTCCAATTTGCTTTTGGTCAACATGGGACGCTCCGGGCGTTGCATTTTCTTGGCAGCATCATGTCGCACAATCACCGGCTTTTGGGTGACTTCGGCTACTAATTCAGCTCCGGTCATTTTCGTCACTGGTATTTCCACTACTGGTTCTGTAACAATTCGAGTCGGCCGAGAAAAAACTTCGACTGGTTCTTCTGGCAGTATAATCTCCGCTTTGTTTTCTAATATTTGTTCCGGCCGTTCCTGTTGCTCTCGCTCAATAGCCGCAATTTGCGCAGCATGATGCTCTCGCTGTTTGCGAATAGAATGCACCCAGGCATCAAACATGTTATACGATTTGAGGAATATCAGCTTGACCCGATAGATGTTTTTTTCCAAGATACTTAGCGAGACTCGATTGATTTTGGAAACTACTAATTGCTTGCGTGCTTCATCTTCCGATTGACCCAACATGATCTCGCGATTGATTACTTCTGTCTTCTTTGACAAAAACAAAACCAAGGCCGCTAAGCTGACGACCATGACTACCGGTGGAATAATGTAATACAGCATCATGATGATTATTTGATATCCTGTTTAGCAACCGAGGTGTAGCTTCCGTCTTCCAAACGAATCTTCACCTCTTGCTTCATTACGTTCAATTCTATCACAGTCCCGCGTCCCTTTGAAGTTTTAACACTACTTCCAATTTCTGGCATACCCTCGAGCATCTGACGATATTGAGGCGCTTCATAGGAGAGACAGCACATCAACCGCCCGCACTGACCAGAGATCCGCTCCGATCCGCGATGAGCCACTTGCTGCACACGCGCCATCTCGGTGGAAATACTCGGCAGGCTTCCTGGGAACAACACGCAGCACATGGAGCGACCACATACCCCACACCCACCAAGCTTGCGCGCTTCTTCGCGCGAACCGATTTGGTGCATTTTGACGGAACGGTGAATGATCCGTGACAAACTTTTCACCAATTCCCGAAAATCAACTCTGCCTTCGGCCGTGAAAATAATCACCACACTTGAACCGTCGATACTCACGTTAGCATCGATGAGCTTCATTTCCAATCCAAGACGCTTCACTTCATCCTTGGCCGCCTGCATAATGGACGGCCGACTATGTTCATTTTTTTCAAAGGCATCGATATCCCTTTCAGTCGCTCGACGGATAATGCGCTCGGCATTTTCCGTTCCGGCCTCATTCACAATCTCCAGGACAGTGCCCACATTCACGCCAAACTCACCTTCCACCACCACGCGGTCCTCCAGCGCAAAATCAGAGTCGCTAGTGTAGCAACGCGGTTTTTCCCAGCTATACAAACTTACTAGATACGCACTCATCGTTTTCTTCTTTTAGGAGAACCTTGCTATCGTCCCTAACCAACTTCTAACCTGAGGCAACGCTATAGCTCGAAACGCACGAACTCGCCCAGCTGAATATTCTCACCAATTTTGGCCACCTTTTCCTGAACCAAATCGCCCACTGTCATTTTTGGTTCCTTCACAAAAGCCTGCGTCAACAGGGCCTGCTCCTTGCGAAACTTATCTTCCTTGCCAGCCATAATTTTTTCCCACATCGCTTCTGGCTTGCCTTCATTTTTGAGTTGTTCCTGCCAAATTTCACGCTCTTTTTCAACCAAGGTCACTGACGCGTCTTCTGGTCTCAACACCTTCGGATCCATCGCGGCCACATGCATCGCAATATCCTTGGCAAGTGTCTGAAATTCATCAGTGCGCGCCACAAAATCAGTTTCGCAAAATACCTTGACCAAAGCACCCATCTTTCCGTTCGAATGGATATAGGAGACAACCAAACCCTCGCGAGTCTCTCGTCCCGCTTTTTTGAGTGCTTTGTCTTGACCCTTTTTGCGTAGAATCTCGATAGCCTTAGTTTCATCGCCATTCGCTTCCTGCAAGGCTTCCTTAACGATCACCATCCCCGCCCCGGTTATTTCGCGAATCTTTTTTATTTTGTCCAACATAATCGTTAGTGAAAAAATTGAGATTAGGCTTTGTGCATGGGCTTGACCGTTGGCTGAACCATCGGTTGAGCAGCGATCACTGGAGTTTCCGCCAACATTTTGCCAACCACGCTCAATATGAAACGGATTGATGATACCGCGTCATCGTTGGCTGGAATAGGATAATCAATTTGTGATGGATCAACATTGGTGTCGGCAATAGCCACAATTGGTACACCTACCTGCTGCGCCTCACGCACTGCTAAGGCGTCAGAAATCACATCGGTCACAAACATCGCCCCCGGAAGCTCTGTCATATGTTTGATACCTCCCAATTTCTGCTCGAGCTTCTCAATCTCCTCGGCTTTCTTGACCTGCTCAAACTTCGTGTATTTCTTGAAGTCGCCTCGCATCATTTGATCCTCTGAATCAAGCAGGTAGCGCGTTCGGTTCTTGATAATTTTGAAGTTGGTAAAAGTTCCCCCCAACCAACGATCGGCCACGAACGGCATTTGGAATCGATTGGCCAATGATTTGACCAATTTTTGTGATTGCTTTTTGGTTCCGACAAACAAAATGCTCTTACCGGATGAACGAATTCCACGCAAAAACTCAAGTGCCTCGGCTAGCTTCTCGGAACTGCGCTGCAAGTCTATGATATCCACGCTTTTGCGCGTAGTGAACACGAACGGCTTCATCTTTGGGTTACGTCGAGACTTTTGGTGCCCAAAGTGCACTCCGTGCTTCATCATCGCTTCCAGCGTGACTTCCACTTCCGAAAAATTAAAATCAGCGAAGTAAACTTCGCTTGGCGCCTCATTTAGCGCTTCTGGCGCTGCTCCTGAGACCGGGAGAGTGGTTCCTGATGTTTCCATGAGTCTTCCTTAATTAATTACACCCCACCTGAGGTGGAGACACCTACTATTCTCCTTTTTGCGGCTCTGATCCCCCAATATCCATCGGGAGACAGGAACGAGCCAGAAAAATAGTATGTTTTTCCCATCGGCTGAGGCCTTTGAGAATCCGACTTGGGTACGCCAAGCACGTTCCTCAGTATAGCAGTTCGGGCGCCCTTGTCAATTCTCTTCATCCATGATAGGGTTGGACGGTACTAATTAAGCATTTTGAAGTTATCCAGTATGAAAAAGAACATCCATCCGGCCTATCATGATGCCACCGCGACTTGTTCCTGTGGTGCTACTCTGGCAACCGGCTCCACCGAAAAGTCCCTGAATGTGGAAATTTGCTCGCAGTGTCACCCGTTCTATACCGGCAAGAAAAAAATGCTGGACTCCACTGGACGCGTTGATCGCTTCAAAAAACTGGCCGCCAAAGTAGCTGCAAAGCAGGAAGCCGTAACCAAAGCCAAGGCCGAGAAAAAGGACAAGGCCGAAGCTGCCAAGGTTGCTGCCGAAAAGAAATCCCCAAAAAAGAAGGTGACCAAGAAAAAATAACTTTCTTTCCAGACAATTGAAGAGAGGCGACCCCGTGGATCCGAGGCCGCCTCTTCTTTTTCCGTATTTCCGGTTGTTTCAACCCTCCGTAACTTCCCTGAACCGTCGTGTGTCCAGGCTGGTCACCACGGCCATGGGATGCATCAGCTTGGCAACGTCAGGACAACACCGCCTGATCACTGCCACAGCCACATCCCGCATTTCCAGGGCTCGCAATTTAGCCCGGGCGATCTCCACTCCGGCATCGCTGGTATGGATAGCTGACGCCAACAACAGAAAACCGTCCTGGGAAATGCGCCCCTCCAGCAGGTTGGACCGGATAATCCGAGCCGCCTTTCTAATCGGCTCGTTGATATTGGGATTGTAGGGCCCAACGATGATGGCCCTATTCGGCTCATAGAGCCAGTCGAAACCCCGGCCCACCGCCAGGATTGACTCCTTGTGTTGCACCGCCTCCACCGGTCGATTTTTGGCCTTGACCTCGGCGATGTGTTCCAGATTCCGTACCGCCAACGGCAGCAGGTCATTGAGGACTTCCAGCGGCATGCTCGGATAGGCCGATTTGAGCATCAGCTTCAGGTCCTCGGTCGAACAGGGATTGAGACGCGAGAGATCAATCACCTCCCCCCCGTCACCATGGAAGACCAGCGCCCCCCGATCGGTCTCAAACCCACAGATGATCGGGCAGATCACTTCGTGGCTACGACCATACGTGTCCTCGAGCTGCTGCTTGAAAACCGTCGCCAAACGGATGGCCCGCTTGGTATTGAAGTTGACCCCGGCACAGCCACTGCACGGATTACTGGCCGAGTAGTGGTAGGTCACCAGGACCAGACAGCGCTGACCCTGGTCCACGTGGCGCAGGAAAGACTGATAGAGCACCTCGTCCAACTGAGGCCAGCCCAGCCGGAACTCGCCACCAATATTGCGCACCGATTGGATGATCCCCAGCGGCGTCTTGGTAGCACAAGCAATGTGGATCCGCCCGTCTGAGCACTGCATGGCCACGATCTTGGTCGGATGCCTGGCGCGGTATCGTCGACGCTCCATCTGAGCATCGGTACTGCAAAATGCCTTGGAATGTCTCCGATTCAGATCC
>SCTJ01000012.1 GCA_004297805.1 Patescibacteria group bacterium
AAGTGCAAAGCCTAGGAGCCTGTCGGACTTGAAACACACGGGGTGAATAAAGTCCGACAGGCTCGACCAGTTGTTGTTGAAAAATCAGTAGGAGAAACTCGTTCGATCTCTCCTGCTGATCATTGTTTCTCTGTCGTGACCACAATGCTGGAACTTTTGAGGGGTTTTATGCCCCCAGGGTATGTAACCGCTTCAGGTTCCAGGCGATGCAGACCAGATTCCACTCGCCGCGGACACACTCCACCCCGCGCAGCAGGAACTGGCGGAAGCCCATGATGGCCTTGATGATGCCAAAGACGGGTTCTACTGTGCATTTCCTCTTGGCGTAGGTGGTTCGACCCATCTGGGTCTGTAAACGATGTATCATCTGCGTAAGAGCATTGGCGTCTTCCGGTACAGGGGGAGGATCGGCAAAACGCTCTTTGAGACTCTGGTGGTGCTGATCGCGATGAGCGCTGATAAAGGGAAGGATCTTTTCTCCCATGCAGCTCTCGACGTTGGCTTGACTGAAGTAGCCGGCATCGGCCAAGAGGCCGTCCACCGCACCCAGTGCCTCCGGTAGCGTTTTTAACGCCTCAAGGGCGGGATCGATTTCCAGCTTGTCATTGGGGTTTTGACTGAGGTGTCGACCAACGATCAGCATGGTTTCATTATCGACACTGGCCTGGGCGTTGTAGCACTGATCAAAACCGCCCTCGGAAACCGGCATAATCCGCGACTCGTCATCGGTGAGGTTGACTTGGTCTTTGTCCCTGGGGCCGGGCTCGGGCGGTTTTGGTTGCTTTCCTCGAGGCTTCTTGCCGGTTTCTTGCTCTTTGGCTTTGCGCTCGGCGAGTTTTTTCTCGTACTCGGCCTGTTCCTCAGCATGACGCTCTGCCGCTCGGCGTTCGATTTCAGCCTTGGCCCGGCCGATAGCGATCAGGCGTTCCTCGCGACGGGTTAGCTCCGCAGGGATGTCCAACCCCTCCGGCAGATCCCGGCAGTCTGCTTCTTCGGCTTGCCGCAACAGCGCTTCGACTTCCGCCTTGAGCTGGGCTTCCAGCTGACAAGCATATTCCCAGCTCAGTGCCCGGTGCTTGGAGGCATTCGCTTTGATCTTGGTGCCGTCCAGACTGACTTTGCCCAACTTCAAGCATCCCATCTGCTGCGCGATCAGCAGAATCTGAACAAAGAGCGGATTCAGTTCGGAAAGGAATCGTTTGCGAAAAGCTGCAATGGTATCGTGATCGGGATGATCATTGGCGGCGATATAGCGAAAAGCAACCGAATCATGGGTTGCTTGCTCCAACTTGCGGCTGGAGAAGACACCCGTCGCATAACCGTAAAACAGAAGGGATAGCAACATTTCGGGATGATGAGCCTTGGAGCCGCGCCCGGAGTAGGACGATTTGATGGAAGTCAGATCAAGTTGCCCCACGATCTCTACCACGAAACGGGCCAGATGTCCTTCTGGCAGCCAATCGTCCATGGACGGTGGCATCAGATACAGGGTGGCGCGATCAAGTTGCCGAAATGTGTCACTCATGAATTCTCACCTTCGCTGGAGTTTGCTGCGCACGAAGAGTATAACATTTTATGAACGAAAAGTCCGACAGACTCCTAGGGGGCCAGTAGCAACAAAACTCAAGTGGGAGAGCCTTACAGAAGAAGAGTTTGAGCGCTTGATTTTTGTGCTTATCGCGGCAGAACATGGATATGAAAATCCAGAATGGCTAATGAAAACCAATGCACCAGATCGTGGGCGAGATCTATCTGTCTATCGTGTATATAATGATTCTTTAGGTGGCACATTGCGACAGCGGGTCATAATCCAGTGTAAGCACTGGCTCTCTAAAAGCGTCAGTCCTACCGAAATAGGGACGCTGAAGGAGCAGATGAGGTTATGGGAACC
>SCTJ01000013.1 GCA_004297805.1 Patescibacteria group bacterium
TGCTATTAGCAACGTGGTGGACGTGACCAACGCGGTGATGCTGGAGCTGGGTCAGCCGCTGCATGCTTTTGATTTCGATAAAATAAAGTTGCCAGTCACGGTGCGGCGGGCCAAGAAAAATGAGAAAATAAAATTGCTCGATGAACAAACTTACAAATTATCCGAAAAAGACATTGTGATCGCGGATGCCAAAGGCCCAATCGCCTTGGCGGGCGTGATGGGAGGCTATGACAGCGCTGTGACCAGTGGCACACAGCGGATTTTGCTCGAGGCAGCCAATTTCAAAGCCGAGAGCGTTCGGGAGACTCGGGTGCGTTTGAATCTTAAAACCGACGCCTCGGACCGCTTTGAAAAGGGAATCGATCCAAATTTGGCGGAAAAGGGTGCCGCGCGGGCGGTAGAAATCATGACCCTGTTGGGAGGCAAGGTGGTGGCAGTGAATGATATGTACCCCAAGCCGGTCAAACCTTGGATGATCACGCTGGAGCTGAGCTATGTCGAAAAATTACTGGGTGTGAAAGTGCCCACTTTCAACATTGCTGGAATTCTTGGACCATTGGGCGTGGCGGTGAAACTCAAGGGCCGGGCGATGCAACTGACAATTCCCACGGTCCGTTTGGATCTGCAGACTCAGGAGGACGTGATTGAAGACATCGGCCGGATCTATGGCTATGAACATGTGCAACCGCGACCACCAATGGCTCACGTGCAAGCGGCCAAGTCCAACGAATTTCGCGATTTCGAGCGAGCGGTCAAGGACTTTTTGGTGGGGGTTGGTTTCTCTGAGGTCTTGAATTATTCATTTTACAGTTTGCAGGATGCGGAATTACTGCAAATAGATTTAGCGAGTCATTTTGAGTTAGCCAATCCCATCAATCCAGACCAAGCCTTATTGCGCGCTAGTCTGGTGCCAGGCATTTTGAAAAATGTTAGAGACAACCTGCGTTTTTCTACTCAGGTGAAGGTGTTTGAATCAGGTAGGGCATTCGAGCGCGTTGGCCACAAGTTGCCCAAAGAGAGTCGCATGCTGGTTGGAGCGGTGGTCCTAAATTCGAAAGACGACAAAAAAGCAGATAGTTTTTTCGCAACCAAGGGAGTTATCCAAGCGCTGCTGGAGCGGATTGGAATTATGGATTGCTATTTTGATTCGTTTGAGGCTGTTGTGCCAATGTGGCACGCTGGGCGGGTGGCGCAGGTCAAAATCG
This sequence comes from Patescibacteria group bacterium, assembly GCA_004297805.1. Lineage (GTDB taxonomy): Bacteria > Patescibacteriota > Minisyncoccia > Moranbacterales > SCTJ01 > SCTJ01. The sequence continues at coordinate 1,206 of SCTJ01000013.1, forward strand.
AGGGCGCTAATGAGGCAATCGGATGTGTCGGCGAGGTGCATCCGCAGGTGCTAGCAGAATCGGACATTACAAAACGGGTAGTTATTTTTGAATTTGATGTGGAACAGCTCATAAAAGTTTCCTCTGAAGAGCGAGAATATCAACCTATTCGCAAGCACCCGACTATCGAGAGAGACATCTCCATGATTGCGTCCGGCCAGGTTAGAGTGGATGACGTACTGCAAATTGTCCAAGCCGCCGGTGGGTCGCTGGTGCTTGACGCTGATCTGTTTGACATGTACGACTTTGAAGATGGAACGTCGAGTCTGGCCTTTCATGTTTTATTTGGGGCTGATGATCGAACGCTGCAGAGTCGAGAAGTGGATGAACTTATGGAGAAAATAAGTGCCAGTCTGGAAGGGGATTTGCAAGTAAAGGTGCGCAAATAGCCCGATTCAACCTGACGAGTGGAACAGCTGACCATTAATCTTGGTCGGTTGTTTTTTTGATCGCGCATCGGAATAAAAAATTCTGGATGACGGACAGTTGACATTCAACTAGAAATATGTTATACCAGTACGTTGGGAATGAAAAGTTATCTTTCCATTTCCAACAAGTTCTTTTTTGGTTTCACTAGGCAATGATTATTATTTTTCAAATCAAGAAGGTAGAAAGCGTTATTTTTATACTTACCGGGTTGGCAGTTATTGCTACTAGGGTTTTCGGCGCTAAAGTTAGCATGGGGTTGACAAAATTAGGTAATATGTGCTAATCTCTCTTGACGCATGAATTTCCTTATGGTGATCCATGGGTCTAGATTTTATTTTTATATATTTGTTTTTAGGGTAAAAATATGACTACAATAAGCCAAAAATACTCGTTTTCAGCCGCAATCAAGGAATTGCTATCTGCCTTTCCCGAACGATCCCAGCAGATCGTCGAATATCGCTATGGAATTGGCGATGGGGGTGTGAGCACTCTGGATGAGATCGGAAAGGAGTTTCGCATTACGCGAGAACGCGTGCGTCAAATTATTTCCGAAGTCATTCGCAAGTTAAAGCGGGGCAAATCAAACCCAACAATTGTTGAAGCAGAGAAGAAGATTGTCTATGCGATTGGAGAGAAAAATGGTATACTGAAAAAGGACGAGCTCCTGAATGTTTTGTGTGGGGCCGATCCTGGGGAGCGGAGCGCCGTCACTTTTTTGCTGGACGTGATCGATAGCGTTTCGGTGCTAAATGTGAAAGGCGAGGTTGAAGGGTCAGTGTCGGTTCGCGCTTTTGACATTGAGCGCTGGCGTGAAGTGAAAAAGGCCGCGGTGGCAGTTTTTGAATCACTGAAGCAGACTCTGACAGGCGATGAGTTGGTTCGACGAATGACACAGTCTGGTCGGCTGGCTATTTCAACCAAAGAGTTACTCGATTTTTTAGCAGTTTCAACTGAAGTTAAGCTTAATCAATTTGGTAAGTGGGGTCTGGCCCAGTGGCCAGAAATTAGTCCGCGAGGAACCCGAGAGAAAGCCTATTTGGTACTAAAAGAAGCTGGCAAGCCGTTATATTTCCGGGAGATTGCTGGTCGGATTGATGAATTCAAACTGAATCGGAAGTCAACCAATCCTCAGACGGTGCACAATGAGCTTATCAAGGATGAACGGTTTGTACTGATTGGACGTGGAATTTATGCTCTGGCAGAATGGGGATATCGGAAGGGGACCGTCAAAGAATTGATTGAAGAAATTTTGCGCGAAAAACAGGCTCCCATGCAGCGTGAGGAAATTTTGAAAAAAGTTCTGGAGCGCCGCCAAGTGAAAAAATCGACGATTGTGATTAATCTCAATAATTTCTTCCAGCGGGTCAAGAAAGACGAATATACCTTGAAGAACGCCTAGGGATTTCTCCTGTCTGGAGTTATCATAAAAAAACAAAAAATGGGAATTTTCGATTCGTTTTTGAGTGACATTTCAACGGTCGTGAAAGATTTCGGACCTGCTTTGCAGCATACCTGGTTCGTGTTCTTTCCGGCCGTTTTCTATTATCTTTTCAAAACGCTCTGGATGGATTTTGTGCAAATTCGTTATCTCAAGTCGCTCGAGAATATCGTGCTGGAAATTATTCCGCCACGCGAGATTGAGAAGAGTCCGAAATTGATGGAGTCGTTTTTCGCTGGCTTCGCGGGCACCTACAAAACCTTTAACACCAAGGAAAAATTTTGCGACGGTCAACTGCCAGCTCGGCTGAGTCTGGAATTGGTGAGCGATGGCGGAAGAATGCATTTCTATCTCAAGACGCAAAAAGCACTGCGCAGCCTGGTTGAAGCTAACTTGTATGCACAATATCCAGACGCGCAGATATTTGAAGTGCCGGACTATGTGGGCGATGTTCCGAAATTGATGCCGAACCGCGACTGGGATTTGTGGGGCGTGGATTTTGATTTTCAGAATCCTGACCCCTATCCTCTCAAGACTTATCGTGATTTTGAGGAGAGCGTGACCGGCAAAATGATCGACCCGCTTTCGGCCGTGTTGGAAGTGATGGCCAAATTGCCGCCCGGACAAAAAATTTGGTTTCAGATAATTATCTATGCTAAATCCGAAGGCGATTCTTTCAAAGAAGGCAAGACGGCCATCGAGATATTTACCGGGAGAAAAAAGAAGGAGAAGCCCTTGGGTGATCGCATTCTGACTGATATCGCTGACATATTCAATAACCTACCCACAGCCTTCAACGCTGGCGAAGTTCAATTCACCAAAGAGGTCAAGAAAGAGGAGCAGCCGATTGAATTCAAACTCACTCCCGGAGAAAAGGAGACTCTGAAAGCCCTGGAAGCAAATACTGGAAAAAATACATTTGGGGCAAAGGTGCGCTTTATATATTTGGGTCGGAAGGACAATTTTGACAAGTCGTTCGTTTCATCCTTTGTTGGCTCTATCAAACAGTTTAACGACAGCAACTACAATGCTCTGAAGCCCAACAATGTTTCCAAGACCTATGCTAGTTACATGTTTGCCAATGCTCGTTTACGCTACCGGCAGCGCAAGATTTTTCAGCGCTACATTGATCGCGATCCGACCGGAGTGATGATATCATTGAGTACCTCTGAATTGGCGACCATGTTTCATTTGCCGGATATGTCAGTAGTGGCCCCGTCAATTACGCGGGTCGAAGCCAAGCGAGGTGGAGCGCCAACTAATTTGCCAATTGAGTAGCGTTTAGCTGGTAGGGATTAGCTTATAGAACTTTCAATAGAAGCCTAAAACCTGCAAGCTATAATCCAAAACTCATAACCTAAAACCTAAAAATCCAAAAATGTCCGACATAACTTTCTTCGCCAAAACCAACTTTCGCAATCAAGAGCGAACCTTTGGCATCAAGACCGATGATCGACGACGGCATATCTATGCCATCGGCAAGACGGGTATGGGCAAAACGAACATGCTCGAGAATATGGCAGTGCAGGACATTCAGAATGGGCATGGCATCGCTTTTGTTGATCCGCATGGAGATTCAGCCGAGAAGCTGATTAGGGCTATACCCGCCAATCGGATTAATGACGTGATCTATTTTAATCCAGCCGATATGGAGTTTCCGATTGCTTTCAATGTGATGGAGAAGGTGAGCTTGGAACAGCGGCATCTGGTGGTCTCGGGCCTGGTGGGCGTGTTCAAAAAAATATGGGCGGATTCTTGGGGACCACGCCTGGAATATATTTTGCGCAATGCCATTCTGGCGCTGTTGGAATATCCTGGCAGCACTCTGTTGGGAGTAACTCGAATTTTGGTCGACAAGAAATATCGTGAGCGAGTGGTGGAAAAAATTACTGATCCAGTGGTGCGCTCGTTTTGGGTGGATGAATTCACCCAATGGAATGACCGGGTCTTGCAGGAAGTGATCTCTCCGATTCAAAACAAAGTTGGGCAATTTCTTTCCAGTTCACTGATTCGGAACATTGTGGGCCAAACCAAATCATCTTTTGACATTCGGGAATTGATGGATAATCGAAAGATCTTGATTCTCAACCTATCGAAAGGCCGCATTGGTGAGGACAACAGCGCCTTGTTGGGGGCCATGATGATTACCAAGATCCAGCTGGCGGCGATGGGTCGGGTGGATATCCCTGAGGAAGAGCGGAAAGATTTCTATCTTTATGTCGACGAATTTCAAAACTTTGCGACCGAGTCGTTTGCCAATATTTTGTCCGAGGCTCGTAAATATCGTCTCAATCTGATTTTGGCCAACCAATATGTTACGCAGGTTGAGGAAGAGGTGCGGGATGCCATTTTTGGTAACGCTGGCTCGATTATTTCTTTCCGGGTGGGCGCAGTCGATGCAGAATTTCTGGAAAAAGAATTTGCCCCAACCTTCATGGCTACAGATATCGTTAATTTAGCCAAATACAATATCTATCTGAAATTGATGATTGATGGAATCGCGGGCGATGCTTTTTCGGCCACCACTTTGCCACCAATTGATATTAGTGAAACGTTGGAAAATGAAGAAAAGGTTATTCGGGTGTCGCGCGAACGCTATGCCACCAGCCGCGAGGAGGTAGAGGACAAAATTGCTCGTTGGAGCGGCATGGTGCCCAAAGATGAGTTAGTTTTCCGTCCCAGAGAAAATCCGTTACCAGTAGCAACTCCAGTTAGCGTAGCCGCTCCTCGAAGAATGGTTTCTTCCGAAAGGTCAGCTCGTCCGGTAGCTACTCCAGTGGCTCGTCCAGCTGTTGCGGCTGCACCTCAAAGTTCAGCAGTGCCGACTGCAGTGGTCGCTCCAGACGATTCAGTGGTTCAAGCGCCTAAGCCTCAATTTGATGCCCAATGTGCGACATGCGGCATGGACATTCAAGTTCCATTTCAACCTGATGGAAAGCGCCCGACATTTTGCAAAGACTGTCTCAAGGATTATCAAAGGGCAGTAGCCAGAGAGCGCGAGCGGGAAGCGGCTCGCAATCAGGACGCAATGGGAGACGCTCCTGAGGCGCGGCCAGAAAACAAACCCAAGCCTAGAGTTGAGGTTTCGAAATCAGTGGAACCTAAGGCCTATGTTTCCAATCAGACTATCTCGTTGTCTCAAATGCCCTATATGGCACCGAAAAAATTTCGGGATCAACGCAAACATGGTCAGGATATAAATCTGAGTGAGGTGAGACAAATCATTAACTCGACTCGTCGGGAAGAAAAGAAAGACCAATAGTTATGAGGTCGGGGGTTGGCTACTTCAAGAGGGTCCCAGCAATCAGACGAAGGGTCTCTTTTGGATGTATAGCATGTTTGGCCTACTAGTCCCGGAAGTTCTTCACGAGTTGCTAAATGTGTGATAGGGTGGTGGATACCATTATTATGCAAGCTAGAAGAAAAAAAGCATTAGTAGCCATGTCCGGCGGGGTGGACTCGTCAGTGGCAGCGGCGCTGCTCCAAGAGCAGGGCTTTGAGGTGATCGGAGTATTTTTCCATTTTTGGAAAGAACCGGGATCAGGAACGAAAGAAAATGCTTGTTGCTCGCTGGAGGCCAAGCGTGATGCTCGAGCGGTGGCCGACAAGCTGGGCATTCCGCTTTATACCATCAATGTTGCCAAGGTTTTTAAGCAGTCAGTGGTTGACCCATTCATCCAGGCATATGCTTGCGGCGAAACGCCCAATCCGTGTGTAGCGTGTAACCGCTCGGTCAAGCACGCAGCGCTGATGCGAACAGCCTTGCAACTTGGAGCGGACGTGGTGGCGACCGGTCACTATGCCCGAGTGCAAAAGCGCGGGCGAGAATGGCAGCTACTGCGTGGCCAGGATAAGTTGAAGGATCAAAGTTATTTTCTGTTTCATCTAGATCAGCGCAGTTTGGCCAGGACGGTTTTCCCCCTAGGCAAGTTGCAAAAAAGTCAGGTGCGCTCCCTGGCCAAGCAGTTTAATCTGCCGGTTTTCAACAAACAGGAGTCGCAGGATATTTGTTTTATTGCTGATTCAGTCGGGTCTTTTCTGGAACGCAACCTGGCGTTAAAATCGGGCGACATTGTTGATTCAAAAGGGAAGATTGTCGGGAGGCACGCTGGCTTGCCAGGCTTCACCATCGGGCAACGGAAGGGCTTGAACGTGGGTGGGCGCGGGCCATATTTTGTGGTGGGTAAAAATGCCATAAAAAACCAACTGCTCGTCACTAATAATCAAAATGATCCACGCCTATTGATGGCGGGGGTGGCGGTTAAGGGCGTTTCTTGGGTGGGAAAGGTCAAATTACCAGTTCGGGCTTGGGTGGAGACTCGATACCACAACCAACCGGCCTATGCTATAATTAAACAAACGGGGCCTCGCTCGGTAGCTGTAGTTTTCCGTTCGCCCCAGCGGGCGGTGCCGGCTGGTCAGTTTGCGGTATTTTATTCCAAAAATGGGAAAGTTTTGGGTGGAGGCGTGATTCATAAGCCTATTTCAAAAAACTATGCCAACAACTAGCGATCCAAACAAAGAATCTCTCAGAAGAAGAATGCAGGTCGAAATGATTATGATGCAGTCAGATCTTAAGAAAAAGGAACGTAATCGAACGGAGGTAGACGACGAGATCAAGTCGATCCGTAAGAACATGGCAGCCTTTGAGTTGGCACACGCCGCTAAAATCAGAGAATTAAAAAAGCTAGAGCAAGACGAACTGATGATTTCCAATGAGCTGGCGAGTCTGAAGAAAAAAATAGACACGCTATAATTATCCACATAACGATCTATTCATATGGCCAAAGGAGTTATCAAAGACGCGCTTAATCAAGTGGTTAAAAACCGGAACAGCAAGATCGACAAGCAGAGCGGTGAGAAAGAGCTGCGGGTTTGGGATTCGCAATATGACAAGATTAGGGAATTGGACGAGCGGGTGGACAAATTTAATGCCGGCGAGACAGAGGGCCAGGGTCGCTACAGCTTCGTGAAGGGGCTGATTGGTGATCTGCAACGTATTCTGGGACACGATCCGGACCTTTCGAGCGACGATTATCGAAAGCTGGAAAAGGAAATAACTTTTGAAGTGCGGGATTTGTAGGCTATGACGGCGGCTGAACTGCGTCAGAAATATTTGGATTTTTTTGCTTCGAAGGGGCATACGATTATTCCCTCGGCTTCTTTGGTTCCGGAAAATGATCCTTCGGTGCTGTTCACCACGGCTGGCATGCACCCCTTGGTGCCCTATCTCTTGGGCGAAAAGCATCCGGGGGGCACAAGGGTGGCTAATGTGCAAAAATGTGTGCGTACCGGTGACATTGAAGAAGTGGGCGACAATCGTCACCTGACTTTTTTTGAAATGATGGGGAATTGGAGTTTTGGAGATTATTTCAAAAAAGAAGCGATTGAATGGAGTCTGGAATTTTTGACTGGAAAGGAATGGCTTGGTCTCGACCCCAAAAGATTGTACGTTACTGTTTTCAAGGGCGAGCAAGGAATCCCGCGGGATGAAGAGGCGATTGCTATTTGGCGGCAAGCTTTCAAAGAGCAATTAGGCATGGAAGTGGGGGTGGCTGGTGAGGACGCGACTATTGTTGGCGATGTTCGCATTATCCCTTTGGGAATCGAAGACAACTTTTGGATTGCTGGCGCAACTGGACCCTGCGGTGGAGACACAGAAATGTTCTATGATACTCGACCTGAGGAAGGAGTGATCAGTGAATCTTTTGACAAGCTGGTAGGCAGTTTTCGCCTGATAGAGGTGTGGAACAATGTTTTCATGGAGTTTAATAAAACGGCCGATGGCAAATATGAAAAACTGGCCAAGCAAAACGTGGACACGGGCATGGGCGTGGAACGAACGCTAGCCGTCCTGGGCGGAAAAGAAACAGTTTTTGAAACAGAACTTTTTATTCCCTTGTTTGCGAAACTGGAAGAATTGTCTGGAATGAAATACGGTGATGATTCAGACGCGGAATATATCAGAAGGGGTGAGCAATGCTGGGTGGATGTGCGGAAAAAATTGCGAATTATTGCTG
>SCTJ01000014.1 GCA_004297805.1 Patescibacteria group bacterium
GTAGAGAACATCGCAATTTTGTCGCCGAAGATTATCTCGGTAGATGGGAATTGGAATTCCTTCGGCGCCAATCTCGTCTCTCGGCTAACCCGCTCGTCCTTGACTTGCATACTTCGTGCTGGCAGCGAATCCTCGTTAATGGCTCGGCTGGAAATGCCCGCCTTAACCTTGCGTGCCACAATCTCATCTAGGAACTTCTCGCCCGCGAATTTCACGAATGTTTCAATCCGCGCGATGCTCAGAAACTCTTTTCCGCCAAAACTCAAGATTTCGTCCCACACCCGACGAAAGCCCTGTTCGCCGGTATAGATCCGCACCTGGGGCTTGTAATCGCTGTGGGCGTCGATAGCTTTGATAAGTGGCAAGATGTTCTCCACCGCCTGCTTCGACTTCTCCAGCTTGTCGTGCTTCTGATCCAGAATAGAGTACAAACTATTGGTTGGACTCTCTGCCACCAAGCGTCGTTTCTTGCCTTTCTTAATTTCGGCCACCAATCCCTTACTTCTCAAATGCTCGACTATGTCATAGGCCGTTCCACGACTGAGCCCCGAATCTCGAGCAATAGTTAGGATGCTAGATTCACTGCTTTGAAGAATGGAGAGATAGACTTCGCTTTCCTTCCCAGAAAAGCCTAATTGTAAAAGACCTGATTCTATCTGTTCTTTTTGGATTTTGTTTAACATAGGACAATAGCTTAAATTGATTAAAATATCAACTATCACCGTCTATTTTATTGTTATATTAAGATATTATGGCTTATATTATGCGTTTTATGGTATAATAAAAAACGACGGTTTGTATCGTCATTTTATCATATTACGCACCAAAAATCAACTTTGTCCGCGCCTCCCCTTCAGAAATGAACTGCTCAGGTGACAATGGAAATATTATTACAACTCTTGCGGACCAAGATTGAAAATTGGCGCTTAAACTGGTATTATTAGCATCGTAAGGCAGGACGATTACCAAACATACTGTTTCAAAACTATTATTTTAAATGCAAATCATCTCCTCACTCATAGTCGGTTTATTGTCCGCTGGATTGTCGATTATCGCAGAGACTGTCGCAATCATGTTTCTCGCCCTAAATCAACCGCCTGACCAGTTGGGTATCGTTTTATTTTCTCTGCCATTCATTGCCGTCTCGGCTAGCATCGAGGAAATTATCAAACTGGCTTCCCTAGTCCTAGCCCCAGAGACTCTGACTGGGCAAAAACAACGTTTTTGGAGAGCCATCGCCATTGGCTTCGGCTTTGCCGCCACCGAGGCCTCCGTCATCTATGCGCGGCAGCTGTCTTGGGCCGGCATTCCCGGGGTCATGCTAATTCACCTCGGAACAATTGTAATTGCCTGGATTATCTTGCGCCTAGCCGGCAGACGAGCCCCAATTATGGCTGGAATATTAATAATTAACATATTCCTGCACATAATCTACAATTATTGGGTAGCCAATTTCGGTAGCTAAATCAAAACTTCTAGTCTTGCGCGGATCGACCTGGCAGATTATAATGGAAATAGATCAATTATCATTAGGCTCGTTGTGATGCCCCTTTGGGGGCCACAATCAAAATAGAAACCATATGAAGACCAAAAAATCGTTTTTCGAGCGTTTAACCGGAGCCAGACAGATCGAGGACGGAACTCCCATGCAGCCGATGAATGTTTTTTCTGAAGACAGCGATCGGGAAACAGAAATGTATATGCGCAGTGAACCGGCGGCCTATGTCGCCCCAGTCACAGAAAGTCCGGCCACCTGGACCCAGGCCGACAATAGCGCTGAGGGACAGCTTACTATCGACGTCTATCAGACTGAGAATGACATTGTCATCAAATCCACCATCGCCGGAGTAAAGCCCGAGGATCTGGATGTGTCCATTAATAATGACATGGTGACTGTCCGCGGCGAAAGAAAAAATGAAGAGATAGTCACCAATGAGAACTATTATTATCAAGAGTGCTATTGGGGATCTTTCTCCCGCTCCGTAGTCTTGCCGGTTGATGTCATTCCTGAAAAGGCCGAGGCCGCACTCAAAAACGGCATCCTGACAATCCGACTACCCAAGGCCTCTAGCAATAAAATCAAAAAAATCCAGGTACGCGGATTCTAGGTGGGTCGCCAAAAACACTCCAAAAATGCAAAACAAAAGAGACCCCCTGGTCTCTTTTGTTTTGCACCTTAGCCTGCTATAATGGTCGGGACGGATATTATGTTACCAAGTCGATTGCATACAATATTTGGGATAATCCTGGGCCTTTTCCTAGCGCCCTGTTTGGCATTGGCCAATAATCAAAACTTGCCGTCCTCCAGCCCAAGCCAACAAATCGTAACTGTCGATAACTACGAGGAACCCATCGACAGTCAGGAATATTTGCTTTGGGTCAAAATCGAACCTACGCTAGTCATCGTCGACAACTATGTATCAGAAATTGAGAATGTCCACCTCTGCCCACCACAGTCAATTTGGTATTGTTCACTGACACTGAGCGAGCGTCAATTGGAAGGAATCAAAAAGATTGAGCACCTGACGCTAAATCATAATTTAATAAAAACTTACTTAGATAATCTGGCCACCCGAGTTGATCGCCCGGCTGTCGATTCAAAATTCAAGATTGAAGACGGAAAAGTAACTGAATTTGCCACTAGCCAATTGGGCCTAAGACTCGACACAACCAAAGGCCTCCAAGTCATTGAGGAGACCCTGATTGATCCAGCGAAAAATGGCGCTAAGATAGCCCTACCGTTTGATATTATCCAACCTAATGTTACCAGCGGCAATGGCTCAGATCTGGGTATCAACCAGTTAATCGGCGAGGGTCGATCGAATTTCAAGGGCTCACCCAAAAATAGAATCTTTAATATCCAGGTGGGCACCTCCCGCTTCAACGGAGTACTCATCAAGCCCGGAGAAGAATTCTCCTTTGTCTCTGTTCTTGGTCCAGTAGACGGAGAGCATGGTTATCTCCCAGAACTAGTCATCAAGCGCGACAAAACTGAGCCGGAATTCGGTGGAGGTATTTGCCAGGTCTCAACCACTGCCTTCCGAGCCGCTATTAACAGTGGCCTGAAAATAACCGCTCGACGAAACCATGCCTATCCAGTGCGCTATTACAATCCCCAAGGTATGGACGCGACGGTTTATGTGCCCAAGCCAGACCTTCGCTTCATCAACAACACCCCTGGTCATATTCTGATTCAAACCAAAATTGAAGGAACTGAGTTAGTCTTTCAATTCTACGGGACTAGCGATGGCAGGAGCGTCCAAATTGACGGCCCACACATTATTTCTCGCAGTCCAGATGGAGCCATGAAAGCCACCTTCACCCAAAAAGTTGTTGACCTGGCTGGAAGCACCATCATCGAGGACATCTTCAATAGCGCCTACGACTCACCCAATAAATATCCTCATCCTGGTGCGGAACCAAAATTGACCAAAAAACCTTCTAACTGGTCAGATCGGGAATGGAAAAAATACAAAGCCGCCAATGGTCTCTAGGAATTGACTATCGACCGCTTCTTTGTTAATATTTCAGATATTGCCGATTGCCAGACCAGTAAATACACCGGGCTAACCAAAACACACTCTGCTCCAAATAACGGTTGTTTGCAAACATATCTAAAGCGCCCATAGCTCAGTTGGTAGAGCAGTTGCCTCTTAAGCAAACGGTCCCAGGTTCGAATCCTGGTGGGCGCACCGGGAGATTTTAGTGCAAGGTGAAAATTATCCACGACCCACCCAGTACGTGCTTTTGTAAAATTCTTATCCAATTTCACAATCGATCACGAACCCGTGCACTCATTGGGCTGAACGTCCTCGTAGTTCAATGGATAGAACGGGAGCCTTCTAAGCTCTAAATCAAGGTCCGATTCCTTGCGAGGACACTATTAGCACTACTCCATATGGTGACTATAGTTCAATGGTAGAACATCGGTTTGTGGTACCGAGTACGAGGGTCCGATTCCCTCTAGTCACCCAGTCTAGGGACACTCTCAAGCCTGTCTAGCGCGCTCGTAGCTCAATGGATAGAGCACTTGGCTTCGGACCAAGGGGTTGCAGGTTCGAATCCTGCCGAGCGCACCCACACATAAAAACAAAGGGCTGGAAGCATTCCAGCTCTTTGTTTTTAGACCTCAATCCAACTGAATTAGCCTGTAGGCTTTGGAAAGCAAAACAGTTAGGGCTTGAAAATATTTTTGACTGGAAATGCCTCTTGATCAAACCGTTCCCGATTAAGTTCGATTCGCTGAATCACCTTTGACAGATCTTCCCTTTTTAGCGAACCCCCTTTAGGTTGCGTGTTGATGAAGTTCATCTTTTCCGACTCACTCCATTCTGGCCGATAAAGATTCCGATACCATACATATGAACCAACTGCCAACATTGAGAAAAACAGTATTGTCCAAATGATTCGGTACAGCGTTATCCAGTGAGACTTCCCCCAACCACTAATCTGATGCGCATTTATTTTGCGGAGATTTATATCTTTCATGTCCTTTAGTTTTGTGTGTACACCACAACGTTAATTACTGACACAACACCCTTGTCACTCCCGATTGTCGCCTGATCGGCCTGGACGGTTCCGGCGAATGGGTTTCGGGTTGTCGGAGCGGCGATACTGTTAGTTGATTCCTGATTGGCAGCAATTTGCAAAGCAATAACGTCAAGATAATATTTCGAGTGTTCTAACATATTTAAGAATTTGACTAGGTTAAAAAAGCTCCCACTAATTTTAACCTTCAGCTGAACATAGCTTTTGACTGGCAATTTCACCAATAAAGCATCTGTTTCTACTTTCGTTTGCCCTTTGGCAACCGGTGCGGTCGGAACGACTTCAATACTAACCTTATTGCCGCTTCGCTCTGCCAGCCCCTCCAATTCCTTGATCAACTCAATCTCATTGCCCTGCTCAAGCAACGGCCGTATCTTTTCCTCATCGCGGGATATGGTTGCAAAATCGTCCCTGAGAACGGACAAATTGTCTAATTTTTCTCTTTGTACTTCATGAACTGCGACTAGACGCTGCAAATTGTTGCGCATCTCATCGATTCCTTTTAAGAGATACTGAGACACCAAATAATATATGCCAGCCATGGCAACCACGAATGACAAGATTAGTATAATTTCCTTGTTCTTTTTCCAGGTCATATTATTGAGACAAAATACACGCTTCCTTAACTTTAAAATCAAACTGAAAATCTACGTCACTTTTCGAGACCAAATTCGACAACGGCATATTGACTTCCGTAAAGCAATCCGAATCGTTCAGGGTCTGTTCAAAATCCAGCAGATCATCTCTAGCCTTAGCTTTTCCAACCAAAAATATTCGATACTCCTTAGTGATCAAACCGGTAACGGTAATGCCATCCGGGGTCAGCTGACTCAACTTGACCAATGCTCCTGACCAATCCAAATGATTCTGCTGAATCTTGGAAACCAGGTCGATTTTGGAATTAATTTCTTTAAACTTCTCCTCAAAACGCCTAAGCTCTTGGTATCCACCTTGCGACTGCTCTTCGTTATAAATTGCTTCTAGACTCTCGTTCTGAATTTTCAAAATAAGTTGGACAGAAAAGAGAATTACCACCAATAAAAACACAGGGAAAGCCAGTCCGAATTCCTGCGCTACAATCATTCGCACAGTTTTGCTTCGACTAATTTCAGTTTTTTTCTGCTCCGGCAGCAGATCAATATACGTCCTCATATGGGCTCAGACCTCTTAACGCTAATCCAATGGCGGTTGAATAACGGACAGACTCACTCTTTTCTACGGCTGGTAAGATTTTTCCCTGATGGAAATTGACCCATGGGTCACCGGGGACTACTTCCAATTCAAGCCGACTAGAGAGATAGGGGATCAAACCTTTGATGCTCGCGCCACCACCACAAAACAAAACCCTGTCTATTTTGTTAGAATATTTTAGCCCAGTCAGATAAAAGTCAACTGAGTTTTTTATCCCGAGCACTAATCCATCCAGGACTGGCCTGACAGCTTCGAAAACTGGGTCCTGCTTTAGAAACGAGCCAATCCCGACATTATCCTTAATCCTCATGGCCTCTTCCGGAGACACGCCCAACCCCTTCGAGATAGCATCCGTAATGAGCTGAATGGAAGTTGGAATATTGGACGTGAAACAGGGAGTTCGTCCTAGAACAGCAATAAATCCAGCCGCTCGATCCCCCAAATCTATAATCACGGTCGTTTCGTCATTCCCTGTTCCTTCTTCAATTAGGCTGCGAGCCTGGGCTAGCGATTCCACCTCTAGCCCCATCACCGTCAATCCGGCTGCCTCCATTACCTCAATAAACTGGTCGGCCGCTTGCCGAGAAACGGCCACCACTAGAATACTCAGTTTGTTATCGCCAGCAGTGCCGAGGGGCTTGTCCAAGACACGCCAATCATAATAAACTTGATCGATTGGCAAGGGTATATTAGCTTCGATTTCCCATTTGATAGCATTGCTAATCTCATCCTCCTCCATCTTCGGAATGTTGATAATTCGCAAAAAGGCTTTGGTTTCTGGCAATGCAAAAACCACCCGCCGGCTTTTAATCCGTTTCGGACCAGAAATTTCGATCGCTTTCCTAATCGAAAGGATGACATCGTCCTTATTGATGATATCGCCATTGACCACGCTTCCCCGTGGAATCGGATACAGTCCGAAACCAGAGAGTGATCGTCGATTCCCACCCTCGCTCAACTCGACTACTTTAATTGAAAGATCACTGATATCAATTCCGAATGCCTTATTTGGAGCATTAAAAATTTTCCTGTTAAATAAGCCCATTTTTCTGTGTTTATTTTTACTTTAGCCGTTTCATTGTATCACATTTCATCCCAGAGATCCACGTAATATTCTGAGCCAGTCGGAAAGAAAGGTGGCGGATTATACAACAAATTGTTGTCGTAATTGAAAGTTCGGCTAGTGTACCCAGTGCCGTCCGTATAGGCAAAGCCATAGCGTAGCTTCGTTGCCAATGATCCGTTGATGGTTATCGAATTTTTGTCATATTGGTGATCTTGCCAATCTCTACCAATCTGCCCAGCGGCCGCAATCATGGCTGCATCTATAGTTAAATCTCCCAGGCTATCTCGAACGGCCTTAACATTCAACTGCCCGACTAAACCAATCACGTCCCGCCCATCGAAATTAGTATACAATAGATTATTTAGGCCAAAATATATATCGGCCTGAGGTCCACCAATCAGATTGGCGGCTATAATTGTGACTCTAGAATCGTTGATTTTCCCTTCTATCCAAACATTGTCCTCCACAAAAATAACACCATTGTCTGGAATAGGATAGTTGGCCAGACAATCTCCACTGCAGGTGGTACAGTTACCATTGCCAGACAATTTCTTGTAGTTTGAAATCATCTTCGTCCCATTGTTGTGAGAATTGATAGTACACATATCAAACGTACCGTTATTCTTCAGAATAATCCGCCGACCATCGCCCGTATCATCAAAATAGATTCCTTCGCTTGAATTATTGGCTATCGTCTTGAGATAATTAAAATCAACGATTAGTCCGTTGAAGTCGATAGTCGGGACCGGAAACTGCCTACCGCCACCAAAGACATCGGTTCGCGCCGGTGGTTGAGCTGGATAAACTGGATTGACAGAGTCAGCTGTAGGAACTCGCGTGTACACACCAAACTGAAGAGAACCAGGATAATCTGGATCCTCATAGCTGTACACCGAACTAGAAACTACATTATTCGCCACCCCATCAAAATGGACTCCGTAGTTAGAATGAATTTTTCCGTTCACCTGGGTACCTGAGCCAAAACGCATCACGTCGTCCGCCAGAACTACATATTCACTCCAAGAGAGTCGGCGAAACCTAACCTGGACTGTTCGCTTGATGTCCGGTTCCTTATATGTCCAGCCGGTCGATTTGACCATAACGATTGTCGAAGTTGAATCGGGAGCCTCGACTTCAATGTGATATTTCCCAATAATGCCACCCTCCGGATCAGAAAATTCAGCCTCATAGGGAGCATTTACTCCATAAGGATTTCCGTGATCCCAAAAATCTCTAATCTGCTGGACAGTTCGCCCGGAAACCTGATGAGCCAGATACCAACGATAAAAATAGACTCCGGCCTCCGCTACCTGAAAAGCACGCTCTTTCTCAATTCGATTAAAACCGAATGACATTTGGGTAGTCACATATCTCATCATGGAAACCAGGATAATTGATGAGATGGCAATTACCACCAATCCATAAGCTAGAGCAGTCCCCTTCCTTTTTTTATTGTAATTTAACATACCTTTTGAAATTAGGACCTAATCAAATCATAATCATTGAGATTTCGCATTTCCACAAAAGACCTGATCTCAATGTTTTCTGGTCCTCTTCCTTTAGTAATATTGACCTTCAGGTTAATCTCAACCAGCCTAATGTCCCAAACGTATGCTGGCGTGGCCACTGGATTATTTACCATATCACCGGGGTAATTTTTGTTAAAATAGTAAAATAGTGGCTCGGTCGACTGGTTAACCACATTTTTGGCCAACACGATGCTATCCTCATCGCCTGCGGCATACGTTTTTGGCAGGCCGCCACTAGGCCTGCGATAACCCATTATTAGCTGCTCATTGTCTTTATAAAAATGCAGTCGCTCAGTAATTCCGTCTTTGTCATAATCGGAAAAAATTACCAGATCATCGTTCGTAGCCGATTTTATCGGGTAGGCACCGTCATCCCCCTGACGCGCCTTTCGAATGAAGCCAACAGCCTTGGATGCCCCCTGGGAAGCCGCGATGGAAGCTTGCCCGGTTTCATAAGTATAGGCATTACTTTTCCAAACATTCAGAAATAACAAGGAGAAGCCAATCATGCCAATCACTAAAATCCCGATGGCGATCACGGTTTCAATCAGAGTCAGGCCTTTCATTTTTTGCTTGAAACAAGTCATATTCTATTCTACTATTAACTCGCTTTCTTGAGTGATTAACGCGTCAACAGTTACGTCATCTGTGTAATCATCAAATCCATCAGCAGTAATTTCCAAAGAATAATCACCCGCCACCAATGGCACATTATCCGTTGGGAAAAATGCTACTCCATCAAAAGAGGTTGTGACGGTCACACTATATCCATCCGCATTGCTCAACTTAACCTGAGCGCCATTGACAGGCGTGCCCTCAGTTTTAGTCTTAACTTTGACTAACAGCGCGTTGTCCGAATTTTTGGCGTATTTAATCAGTAGTTCGGCTGAATTACCCGGCAGAACTGAAGTAGTATAGGTTGAAGAGGTGCCATCGAATGCTTCGACTGGACTAACGCCGATTAGCGTATACCCAATTGGCGACTCAATTTCCGACATAAAAAACTGTCCGGGACTGTGATTAGAAATCAACTTCTCTCCGTCACTATCGGTGGTCTCATCCGTATCCAGAATATAAACCAAGACCGCCGGGATTACCGCGTTGTCGGTACCCAGAATTCTCCCGCCCTTGAGATGGAAGTCTACTCCGGGCAGTTCGGTCCCGGTGTAGTCACGCGAGACAATGCTCAGATTTGCCAACCGGTTAATGACTACGCTTTTGGTATTCAGCAATCCAGCCATAACTGAGGCGTTAATATCCGTATAGTTGTAGCTCACACCGGCCGGATCAAGGGTGGTTACCGTTTCATATCCGTCTTTAGAGACGGTCAACCGATATTTCTGAATTGATTGCTTGGCTCCTGGAAAAATTATATTGCCGTCATTATTGGTGTTGCTACTAACATTAACATTTGGTGAAACATCATTATTCACCAGGTGAATATGTGCTTGAGACACGCCCGTTCCTGAACCATCGATAATATTCACAGACAACACTCCATCCCCCGATTCAACCTCTAATCCAGCAGGAACAAACCGAGACACTAAACTGACTTCTTTAGTGGCGCCAGTCGCACTTCCCCAAGAAACCGTTATTTTAACCGATTTAAAGTCATTGGGTACAGCATCGGTTGGGTATTTATCGTCAAACTCGTCATCGATATATTGAATGAATGTTTTGACATGATACAGCTTACCGCTAGCCGTAACATTTTCATCCTCCAGAATGATTCCAACTGGGATACCTTCTGTGGTTCCGATACTGTTGTACTGCAAGTTACGAATGATCTCGATTTTTTCGTTAGCTAAGGCTAATGCTCCCAGGCGATATTTAGCATCCAAGGATACTAGTACTCCATCTGAGATAGTCCGGTAGAAGGCCATTGAAGCAATCGCAAAAATTGAAATGAAAAAAATCACGTCAATAACGGTAAAGCCTCGCTGCAATTTTACGCCCTTGGATAATTCCATACAAGCTACAAAAAACTTTGCTACTTTATATTTTGCATCAACCCATACATCGGCTGCAGCATTGAGATAGCGAAAAAACCAACCGCACTACCAATGAAAATCATCAATATTGGTTCAATGATTGAAGACATGTTTTTCGTGATTTGGTTAACCTCTTCTTCATAGAACTCAGCCAATTTAATCAAAACTGTTTCAGTTTTTCCTGTCTCTTCACCTACCTCCATCATTTGTGAAACCAGAATCGGAAACACCTTCGGATGACCGGCGATTATTTTGCTAAGGCTCGTTCCCTTCTGAATCTTTATGATTCCATCCTGAATGGCTACTCGAAAATAGCGATTAGTCAGCGTGTTGGAAATAATTTGCAACGCATCGACTGCCGGCACACCGCTCCTGAGCAATGAGCTATAAATTCTGGCAAAGCGAGCGCTGTTAACTTTGATGACAATATTTTTTATGCCAGGGATATTGATCGCCAGGAAGCTGACCGCCTGTTTGCCAGGCTCAGTAGTAATGAAGACTCGCAGCAACATGCCGACACCAACGAAACCCAACAAGACTAGCAAACCATGTTTTTCCATTATACTGCTCAAGCTCATGATGAATTTAGTTGAGGCAGGCAACTCAACTTCCATGTCCTTAAACACGCCGAGAATTTGCGGCAAGACATAGGTCATCATCAATATTCCGATGCCAAACATCGCCACGACAATCACCGCCGGATAGGTCATCGCACCCTTAACCTTACTAATCAGATCGTGCTCCTTTTCCAGTTGTGTGGCGACGATGTCGAGCACTTCGTCCAAATTACCGGCTGCTTCGCCCACTCGCACCATATTCACAAACAACTCGCTAAACACCCCCGGATGGACAGCCAAACAATCTCCCAAAGATTTCCCGCCTTGTAATTCCTCATTGATCGATAACAGAATTTTTTTAAACGTTTTATTATTAGTCTGAATCGAGAGATTATTAATAGCCCGGGAAACCGTGACACCTGAAGAAACCATCACGCTCAGGTTTCGAGCAAACATCATTTTTTCCTTGAGTGGGACACTGGAAAATCTATTCAGAAAACTCGCGCTCGAACTGTTCTTTTTTTCAGTTACTATTCGCACTGAAGTAACCAAAAAACCTTCGGCCCGGAGTTGCTGGGCCAAATCTTTCTCACTTTCGGCCACCATCTCCCCGCCCTTAGCCTCTCCCTGATAATTTTTGGCTGTATAAATAAATCTTGGCATAGCTGACGTCTTTATTATAAATCTCACTCAACTGATTGCGCCGCTTTTTTATTCTTTGCTTACTCTAAGGATCTCCTCAATCGAGGTTATGCCTTGAACCGCTTTAACGAAGCCGTCTTCAACCATGGTAGACATACCCTCGTCTTTAGCTTGATGCTCAAGCACATCGGCGGCCGATGATTGAGTGATCAATTTCTTAATCTCTTCCGAAATGGGTAGCACTTCATAAATTCCAGCGCGTCCCTTGTATCCTTCACCGCCGCATTGTTCGCAGCCCTTGTTATGAAAAAATTTCAAACTACTCCAGGTATCTTTGGCGCTAATCTTTCCTTTCAGCAGTTCCGTCTTTTTCAGATATTCCAGAATTTCTTCCATTTTGAAAGTGGCCTCCAATGTTTTTACCTCCTTCTCGGTTAGTGAATATTCTTTTCGGCACTCGGCGCACAGACGGCGAACCAGTCGCTGAGCAATAATGACATTGACCGTTGAAGCCACCAGAAACGGTTCAGCTCCCATATCCAACAACCGCGGGATTGCCCCGGCCGCGCTATTGGTGTGAATTGTCGACAATACTAGATGCCCGGTCATGGCTGCATGCAAGGCAATCTCCATGGTTTCGCTATCCCGGATTTCACCAACCATAATAATATCCGGATCCTGACGTAACAATGAACGAAGTCCAGCTGCAAAGGTCATGCCAATTTTAGAATTCACTTGTGTTTGATTCACTCTGGGCATTCGATACTCAACCGGATCTTCCACTGTGCTGATGTTCACCTCAGCCGTATTCAAAATATCCATGGCCGTATAAAGCGTCGTGGTCTTTCCTGACCCAGTTGGTCCAGTCACCAACACCATTCCGTTAGGTCTTTTAATTTCACGATGGACAATCTCAAGACTCCTGCCCATGAGACCTATTTTTTCCAACGTAAGTCCTTTGGATGTCTCGTCCAAAAGACGCATGACTATCTTTTCCCCATCAAAGACCGGCAAGATACTGACCCGGAAAGATATCTTATATTCATCGCTTTGAATTTTGAAACGACCGTCTTGCGGCAAGCGATGTTCATCAAGTTTCAGATTCGAAAGCACTTTAATGCGAGCTACAATCCCCGCCATAGCAGGCTTGGGCAGGGTCATGGCATCATGTAAAATTCCATCAATCCGATAGCGAACTCGCACATCCTTTTCCTCAGGCTCAATATGAATATCACTCGCCGATTGCAAAATGGCGTGTTTCAAGAGCGTATCGACGATTCGAATAATTGGCAAACCCTGAGCAACCTTTTCCAGATCGTCGTCAGCCTGCTGGACGTCCTCGGCCACGACTTCAAGATTTTTATCAATAATGTCCCCAAACTCCGCCTTGAGACTCCTTTCGTATTGCTTGAGGACAGTTTTAATGCTTTCCGGTGTAGTAAGGCACGGCACTATCTTTAACCCGGTTTTTTTGCGGATAAAATCGATGGTTTGCAGATCTTCCGGATTAATCATGGCTACCTTCAGCTCTGATCCGGATTTCTGGAACGCCACAATATTATATTTTTTGGCGATAACCTCAGGAATAATTTGCAGCACGTCCGCCGAGACAGACTCCTTAACGAGATCGATAAAAGGAAAACCTAGGATATAGGCGTAGACCTTTCTAAGTTCAGTATCGCCAACGACCTTTTGTTCCAACAGCAAATCGCCGAGAAAGATTTTTTTTGACTCAGCTTCAAGAAAAGCGCTTTCTAGCTTGGTGCGATCAATGATTCCAGCATCTAGAACAAAGTCCTTCAGTTGTTGATTTCCGATCTTCATTTTTCTTTGAGTTTTGTGTTTTTTTCTCTGCGCCTGCTATTTTCGCAATTATGCCTCCAGCATGGCCTTTATTTTTGTCACTATCTCCTCCAGCGTATAGTCAGATTTCACGAAGTATGTTGACACCCCAAGAACCAAGGCCTTTTCAATGTCTGAAAGGCTGCCCAGGTTAGTCAATAAAACAATGGGGATTTGCTTGGTCTTGTCATCCTCTTTTAACTCCTTGATAACCTCAAAGCCATCCTTTTTGGGTAAAATGATGTCGAGAACAATCAGGTCTGGAATTTTTTCTTTAGCAAATCTGATCCCCTCCTCACCGTTAGATGCTCCAATAACGTCTAGTCCATGATGGGTCAAAAATTCTTGCAACGTCTTGTTGAGTACCATGTCATCCTCAACCACCAAAACTCGTTTTTTGTCCATATTAATTGGTTCGCCATTGGGCCGACGTGCAGCTCCGGCAAAAAATTTAGAGACTTGATTTATTCAATCGGCAGAGAGAAAAAAAACGTAGAGCCCTTACCTTCTTGGGACTGAAACCACATCTTCCCACCACTTTGTTCAACAATGTTTTTGGCGATATATAATCCCAGACCCGTTCCTTCCGTTTGGCTGCGAATAACGTTAGTGCTGCGAAAAAATTTTTGAAATACCTTGTCCTGTTGCTCGGCCGGGATTCCTGACCCGTTATCGGCCACTCTTACCACTACTTGTCGTTCTTCGGTCTCAATTTCCAATAAAATCTTGCCGTTGCGTTCAATATACTTGATCGCGTTAGAAAGGAGATTGTCCAGCACCATTTTCAAGCGCCGAGAATCTCCAGACACCAAGGGAACGGCTGCCCCATGCGTAACGCTGAGCTGAGCCCCTCTAGCCATGGCTAATTTATTATAATCCAAAACCACCTGATCGACCAACTTAGTAATATCCACCGATTCTCGCAATAACACAAACCTTCCTTGTTCAATTCGCGCCACATCCAACAGATCACTGACTAGTTTGGTCATTTTGCGCAATGAGGAAGAAACTGTTGAGACTATCTCCAATTGCCTGTCTGATAATCCATGCTGATACATCGACAAAAGCAGCTCAATCTGCCAATTGGCTTCAGCTAATGGAGTTTTGAGTTGGTGCGAAGCAATCGAAACAAACTCAGATCGGGTTTTATTAGCGTGAGCGACGTCCTCGATGCTTTGGATAATAAACGTCCCAATGGTCAAGATGACGCTAACAACTAACGCCTCACTGATTACCAATACTTCTGGGGAGGCATAGCGCCTAGAGACGTAGAAATCAACCGCCATCATCACCACGATAATCAAGCCCATCAAAATAAAAAGGAGGCTTGGTGCCTGCCAAACTTTCAGTCCAAGCTCATCAGCCTGCTGTTTGATATTAAAATCATGTTTAACTCTTTCCCAAATTTTTTGCATAAGAAAATAGTATAATTTCCACTGAAATTATACCACAAGTGGACCAAAAAAAGAATGGGCTAACGCTAACCGTTCGCCCATTCTCCTCTGAATCCACTCCCAAATTCTACATCATTCCGCCCATGCCACCCATACCAGGCATGCCCGACGCTGGCACAGAACCCTTCTCTTCTGGCTTGTCAGTCACCACTGCCTCAGTTGTCAAAAGCATGGCCGCCACAGAAACCGCATTTTCCAGTGCCGTGCGCGTAACCTTTAGGGGGTCAGTGATGCCGTGTTTAATCATATCCTCTCGGTACTGATCATCACTCGCGTCATAGCCAAAGTTGACGCCTTTATTGGAAACTATCTCATTAAGGACGACGGCCGGATCTCTTTTGCCAGCATTGGCCACAATCTGACGCAATGGTTCATTTAAGGCTTTAATCAGCGCCTCATAACCAGCCTTATATTCATGATCGCCTGATTTTAGGCCTTTGGCATCAATTTCAGCCACCGCTTTGACCAAGGCCGTCCCACCTCCAGCGACAATCCCTTCTTCCACTGCTGCCTTTGTGGCTGCCAAGGCATCTTCCATTTTATGCTTCATATAGGTCAGCTCGGTCTCAGTCGCCGCTCCAACTCTAATCACCGCTACCCCACCAGAGAGCTTAGCCATGCGTTTTTGTAACTTTTCGCGGTCATAATCAGCATCGGCTTTTTCAATTTGAGCCTTGAGCTGATCAACTCTGATCTTGATGTCCTTCGCCTTACCCTTACCGCCCACGATGGTCGTATCATCCTTGGTGGCAATCACTTTTTGTGCCTTTCCCAACATCGACAATTCAACGCTCTTCAGCTCCATGCCCTTCTCTTCGCTCACTACCTGACCACCAGTCAGCACTGCCATATCTTCCAACACGGCCTTGCGATTATCGCCATATTCTGGAGCTTTGATAGCCAACACACTCAGCACGCCTCGCAGTTTGTTCACTACTAAGGTGGCCAGAGCTTCGCCATCCACTTCTTCCGCAATAATCACCAGCTCTTTGCGTCCCCCTTGGGCAATTTTTTCCAAAATGGGCAGAATATCGGCAATGGCTGAAATTTTTCGATCAGTTAACAAAATAAAGGGTTCCTTGAGTTCGGCTGTTTGCGAATCAACATTGGTAATCATATAGGGTGAAACGTAGCCCTTATCGAAGCTCATTCCCTCAACCACTTCTTTGGAAAGCCCGAAGGTCTGCGATTCTTCGACAGTCACTACTCCGTCCTTGCCAACCTCCTCCATTACATCCGCAATCATCTGACCCATTTCAGCCGATTCAGCGGAGATAGTCGCCACTTGAGCCACCTCTGCCTTAGAACTGATTTTCTTGGAATTCCTTTTAAGCAGCGCCACTACTTCGTCCTTGGCTGCTTCCATCCCATGTCGGATGCCAATGGGACTAATCCCGGTCTCGACGAACTTGAGACCCTCGCGAACTAGCGCCTGGGCAATAATCGTTGACGTGGTAGTTCCGTCCCCAGCGGCATCGTTGGTTTTGTTAGCCACCTCCTTGATCAGCTCAGCTCCGATATTTTCAAATTTATCCTCTAGATCGATACTTTTGGCGATTGAAACGCCATCGTTGGTAATGGTCGGCGAACCAAAGCCCTTATCCAAAATAACATTGCGCCCCTTGGGACCGAGAGTCACCTTGACCGTATCTGCCACCTTATCGATGCCAGCCTTTACCCGTCGACGAGCTTCTGTGCTGTGTTCAATTTGTTTAGCCATATGTGTATCTTATTGTTTATTAACTAAAAATTGTTAGCACTCGGTTAATCCGACTGCTAAGACATTGTATAAAAGAGACCACCGGACGTCAAGACTAAATGAAACAGAGACGCATCCAACTGGGCTTAGTTTTTTCTTCCCCTTGTAGACAACGACTGCGAGGAACCTATTTTAGCTCCATCAGTTTTATCTTCTTGCCACTCAAATCGGGGTAGGGCTTGGGATAGCTAGCGATTCTTATGCGCTTAAACTTTTTGAAGGAATCGAGTTTGATCCTTTTTTTGAACAGCTCACCCGGAAAATATGGGTCCAGTCCTAACTCCACAAAAAGCTTGGATAGTGGCTCCCAGATCCAATTGCTTTCCTGCCACACCAAAAGATCTAGATCTCTCAGGATTAGCAGAAGCATAACCAGCAAGGCAGACAAAGTGGCCGTTAATACTACCGAGATAATGTCTGTGCTTTTGAGATAATAGAGGCAAAACAAGATCACCCCTTCGAGAGCAATTAGACTAATCCACTCATACATCAACATCTCGTCATTAACGTGATAAATGACTTTCTTTTCGACCTTGACCATCTCCTCAATTTCGGACAGCATTTTGCTCCTCGCATCCTCCTGCACTTTATTCGTGGCTTTTATTTTCTCAATAAAAACATACAGTTTATCAATATTCCCCACACAGTTATCGAAATCTCTCAGAAAATAGTCGCATTGGATGATCAGTAGTTCGTCAATAAGTCTCCGCGTTTCATCAGTAACGTCTTTACTGAACACTTTGGAAAGCTCGTATATGTTAAGCATAACCGCATCGCCCTCCCTTAGGCTTTCCCTAATCTGGGAAAGTCTTGAATGCCGATTAGCTGTGGAAAACGCCAGAATAATGCCGAAAACAAAAGAAGCGGCCCCCATAACTACTCGGATGAATTCTGAATTCCGATCGCCCTTGATGAAAATCGCCAGAGCCAAAAAAAAGACAAAGACTATCGCCAGCTTGGTATAAATTGATGCTCCAAATCTTTTCATGGGATTAATTTAATTCTAATTTTATTTTTCCCTGACTCCTACTACTTCTCCCATTATAAATCAAATCTAGAAACTTCAACAACGACCAGCGCTTTCACGCCAAGCTACACTTTGAATTCTATAACGTCGCCGTCTTGCACAACATATTCTTTGCCTTCTGTCCTGAGCCATCCCAATTCCCGAGCTTTTCCCCAAGCACCGGCCTCCAGAAGCTTCTGCCATTGGATCACGTCGGCTTTGATGAAACGCTCTTTGAAGTCATTGTGGATAGCGGCTCCCGCTTCGGGTGCAGTGGAACTCTTTTTGATCGTCCAGGCACGCGACTCATCTTCACCAGTCGTGAGAAAGGTCATCAGGCCCAGAATGTCATAGGCCTTCAATACCAATTCATTAATGTTCGACTGCAACCCCATTTCTTTTTGTTCCTCCGGACTCATTTCGATCAGTTCCTCTTCTATTTTGATATCCAACTTAACATGATTACGCTTTTCTAGCTCCGGAGGCAAAGCCGCATTCACATCGGAAACATTATAAACATATAAGAAGGGTTTCCTTGTGAGAAGTTGCATCTCGCGCACAATTATTTTTATGAGGTCATCGTCTAGATTAAGCTCCACCTCGCTGGCTAACTCACCGCTCTCCAGGGCAGCTTTGATCTTCTGCACCGCCGCCAATTGTTCTACGGCTCCTTTTTTGTTTCCCTTTTTATCCTTCTCGACTCGTGTTTCAGTTTTTTTGACCGTATCCAGATCCGCTAAGATCAGTTCCGTATTAATGATTTCTATATCGTTCTGGGGATCAATCTGACTGTGCACGTGAATGATGTTCGGATTTTGGAAAACTCGCACCACCTGGGCGATGGCATCCACCTCGCGGATGTTAGCCAGAAATTTGTTGCCCAGCCCCTCACCCTCGGATGCACCTTTCACCAGCCCTGCGATATCCACAAATTCCACCACCGCCGGCACGATTTTTTTGCTCTTCGACATCTCGGACAATTTCAAAAGCCGCTCGTCCGGCACCTGCACGATACCAATATTTGGTTCAATAGTGCAAAATGGGTAGTTGTTGATGTCTACTGGATTTCTGGTTAAGGCTTTGAATAGAGTAGATTTACCCACATTCGGCAGGCCCACGATTCCAATCTTGAGGGACATATGTTGAAAACTAGTCATTAAAAGCCCTGGAAGTATACCTCGAAACTGAGCCAGTTTCAAGAGTACTCGATCACTATCGACCCTTGCCTAGCCTAGCAGATCAGCCTAGAAGTTGTTATAATTAGTTAATTCTATCGCCCGACAATATGGCCTTACTAACTACGCGCCCGGCGGCATAAACAATAACCTATGACAAAAATTTATTTAGCCAGACACGGGCAAGATGAGGACAACAGCATGGGTATTTTGAATGGCCATCGCGACATGCCCTTGACGGACATCGGATTAGATCAGGCCAATCAATTGTCCCAGAAAATAAAAAGCTTGGATATCAAGTTTGACAAGGTCTATAGCTCGCCCTTGCAGAGAGCATACCAAACCGCCAAGACAATCACCGACTGTCTGGATTTGGACGATCCGGAAAAGATCGACCTGATAATCGAACGTGATTTTGGCGTGATGAGCGGCAAACCAGTAGAAGAAATAGCCAGTTTGTGCTCGCCCGACATCATAAAAACAGACATCGTTACCTATTTTCTTTCCCCGGAAGGCGCGGAGACTTTCCCGCAACTCATCGACCGAGCCAAAAAAGTTTTGCAATTCATCCAGGACAAACACGCTGGCCAAAGCGTGTTGCTCGTATCGCATGGCGACATCGGAAAAATGATCTATGCCGCGTACTACAACCTGACTTGGCAACAAGTATTGACTATGTTTCACTTCGGCAACTCCGAACTGCTGTTGCTCGCAAAAGATTCAGCACCTGAAAATACGCATATTTTTAATATCCGGCAACACAACCACTAAACCAAAACCGGCCTTACGGCCGGACTTCTTATTTCAGCTCATTTACCGCTTTTTTGAATTTGTCTCCCCGATCGAATTCATTGACAAACATTCCGAAGCTAGCCGCTCCTGGAGATAATAAGATTATGTCGCCAGTTTTAGCCAGACCGTTTGCTAACGTCACTGCCTGTTCCATCGATTCGGCCAGTTCAATCTTCCTTTCTGCATAGCGTGGATCTTTTCGTAACTCTAATAGTAGATTATCGGTGCCTTTGCCTTGCAGCAAAATAATCTCTCTAGCCTTATCCAGCATGATTTTGGCATATTCACCAAACTCCAGCATCTTGTCACTGCCACCCGCAATCAGCACGATTGGTTCAGTAAAAGAACCCAGGGCCAGGATAGCTGCTTCCGGAATAGTAGCCGCCGTGTCGTTATAATATTTGACCCCCTGCCATTCGCGCACAAATTCCAAGCGATGTGATACTCCCTTGAAGCCAGTCATTCCCTTTTTGATTTCCTCCACCGTCAATCCAAAAGCCAGGCAAGCTCCAGCCGCCGCCATGAGATTCTCCCAATTGTGCCGGCCTCGCAACTTCAGATCCCGCAGCTCAATAATTTCTTTGACCTCCGCTCCGTTCTTCCAGTAAATTGCGTCGTCCTTCAGAAAAATAGATTTTTCACTCAGCAGCTCTGTCTTGGAAAATTTCAGCAATTGCGACTTGGTTGAAGTTGCCATTTTCATCACCATTTCATTGTCACCATTGGCCACCAGCCAATCTTTAGTTTTTTGATACAAAAAAATATTTTTCTTGTCCGCCGCATATTCATCCATTGATTTGTAATAGTTCAGATGGTCTGGAAAAAGATTAGTGAGTACTGCAATCTGCGGACTCAACTTCG
Source organism: Patescibacteria group bacterium (assembly GCA_004297805.1). Lineage (GTDB taxonomy): Bacteria > Patescibacteriota > Minisyncoccia > Moranbacterales > SCTJ01 > SCTJ01. The sequence continues at coordinate 20,414 of SCTJ01000014.1, forward strand.
CGCGACCCAGGGCAGAGAGCCGCCAACTGGAAAGTTCAAACACCACCACCGTATTTTTTTTGATTTCATTCAACTTATCTAGCACTGAAACTTGGCCGATACCGACTTGGACAACGTCCCGACCCGCGCTCCTCAGAACCTCAGCAATAGCGGTGGCTGTGGTCGTCTTGCCCTTAGTACCAGTCACTCCGATGATTAGATTCGGGCACAACTTAAAAAAGAGACTGGAGTCCATTTCTACCGACACACCCTTGTCCAGGGCTGCCTTGATATGCTGACTATCCCAACGCACGACGGGATTTTTGATCACCAGGTCAGCCTGAGTAAAATCCTCGACCCGATGTTGGCCCAAGACATATTCGATGCCCTTGATGTCCTTGAGTTTTTCGAGCGAAGGTGCCAATTGCTCCCGAGATTTAAGATCCGTCACCACCACCCGTGCGCCATGCTTGGCCAGATATTTCACAATACCCACACCGCCCCCATGCAGCCCCATGCCCAGCACAGTAACCTTTTTGCCTTTGAAAAAAGATGCATCCATATTAAATAAAGCACATAATCTGACACCGCAGAGGATACTATACTCCTCTCCAAAAGGGAAGAGTCGGACTATTAAAAGAAGAGGTGTGACTTGCGAATCACCTTGCCTGGGCGAGCACCGCTCAGCACTCCGTTTTGCACAACTATTTCACCATTAACCAGCACCCAGTTCACCCCTTCCGGATATTGATAAGGATTCTCAATATTGGCTGCGCTTTGAATTTTTTTCGGATGAATGACTGCCACATCCGCAAAATTGCCTTTGCGCAAGACTCCCCGCTTGGGAATGTTGAATTTCTTTGCCGGTTTGCCCGTGACTTTGTGAATGGCCTCTTCCCACTTGAGCAATTTCAGATCGCGAACATAGGTGCCCAAAAATTTTGGAAATGACCCAAAGTTACGCGGATGCACCAACTCACCCGTGGCTCGGTGGTCCAAAGAATATCCCGCGCCATTAGAAGCTACCATCGACAGCGGATGATGAATCGCCGCGGTCACATTTTTCTCACTGAGCACCTCCATGCTGGTCACGACCCGCCCACCGCTTGCCAGCAGAATATCGATAACCACTTCTTCCACTGACTTTCCTTGGTCAGCCGCAATGTCCGAAATCTTCTGCCGCGCCAATCCCTTATTGAGCGGCGAGAGGGCGATTCG
>SCTJ01000170.1 GCA_004297805.1 Patescibacteria group bacterium
CTCACCCGGAAGATGTCGCCCATCGCACCGCCGTGCACGCGCTCGCCCAGGCGAAACCCGTCGATCTCCGAACCGCTTCGCAGCAATGCCACCTGGATCCGATTCATGGCTAGATTCCCTGCTCGATGCGGTAGGCGAGCGCGGGAGGCAGGCCCGAGCGCCGGATTTTCCCGGCGGCGGTGTGAAAATCGTAGGGCACCCGGTGAAACGTGAGCGTCACAGCCGCTTCGTCGAACAACGCGTACGCTGCGGCCGGGTTTCCGTCGCGCGGCTGGCCGACCGATCCGACGAGCGCAAGCCAGCGGCGGTGGCGTGGAACCGGGACCGCCGTGCCCGGGATCGGACGGAACCGGCTCATGCGCCCGCGCGCGGCACCGAAGTAAAGCTCCTGCACATGCACGTGGCCCGAGAACGTGTAGGGTGCCTGCGACGCCTCGGCGCTGCGCTGCGCCGCCGACGGGCTGTCCACGTAATCCCAGCGCTCCGGGAGCGCTGCCGACGCATGCACGAAGCAGATCTCGCCCTGGCGCGTGCACAGTGGCAGCCCGGCGAGAAATGCCTTCGCCTCTGCGGACAAGTTGCCGCGCTGCCATTCGATCGCGTCGCGCGCCATGTCGTTCATGTAGACGCTCGCTTGCGCGATAGCCTGGTCGTGGTTCCCCTGGACCGCGACCGCACCTTCGTCAACGTAGCGTCTCACGATAGCGACCACCGCCTCCGGGTCGGCGCCATAGCCGGCCAGGTCGCCAAGAAAAGCATAGCGGCGCGCCCCCGATTCGCGCGCGTGCCGCAGGCAGGCTTCGAGCGCCTCGAGATTCGCGTGAACGTCGGACAGTAGTGCGAGCGCCATGGTGCAAATGGTACAGTTCCCGGGACTCGGGGAGGTGGATGCCATGGACGGCCGCGACAGCAAGGGACAGCACCTGATCGCATTGTTCGTCCTCGGCAGCCTGCTGTTCAACTACCCGGTGCTTTCGCTGTTCAACGTCGCCGCGGATGCGTTCGGCGTGCCGGTCCTTTACGCCTACATTTTCGCGGCGTGGGCGCTGCTCGTCGCGCTTATGGCATTT
>SCTJ01000171.1 GCA_004297805.1 Patescibacteria group bacterium
GCCGTCGTCATCTGCTCCATCGAGAACTTCGACCCGATGGGCATCCACACGGGGGACTCAATCACCGTCGCCCCGGCCCAGACGCTGACCGACCGCGAGTACCAGCGGATGCGCGACTGGGCCTTCGCCGTGATCCGGGCCATCGGGGTCGAGACCGGCGGCTCCAACATCCAGTTCGGCGTCCACCCGGACACCGGCCGGATGGTCGTGATCGAGATGAACCCGCGGGTCTCGCGCTCCTCGGCGCTGGCGTCCAAGGCCACCGGGTTCCCGATCGCCAAGATCGCCGCCAAGCTGGCGGTGGGATACACGCTGGACGAGCTGCCCAACGACATCACGAAATCCACGCCGGCCTCCTTCGAGCCCTCCATCGACTATGTGGTCACCAAGATCCCGCGGTTCGCGTTCGAGAAGTTCCCCGAAACCTCGCCGTACCTGGACACGATGATGCGCAGCGTCGGGGAAGTCATGGCGATCGGCCGGACGTTCAAGGAGTCCCTCCAGAAGGCGCTGCGGTCCATGGAAACCGGGCTGGCCGGGCTGGACCCCGCGCCGGGAACCCGGCCGTCCGACCCGCGCGACCTGGCCGACCTGGCCTCGCGGGCCACGGCGAACCGGATCCTGCACGTCCGGGACGCGCTGGCCGCGGGCGTCTCCGTGGACGAGCTCTACCGGCTCTCGAAGATTGACCGGTGGTTCCTGCGCCAGATGCAGGAGATCCTCGAGATCGAGCGCGGCATCCGGAAATCCGTGGCGCGCGCGCCGCTCACCGCCGAGGCGATGCGCCGGGCCAAGCGCGCCGGCTTCTCCGACGTGCAGATCGCCCGCTGGACCGGGGCCAAGCCCGACGCGATCGCGAAGCACCGGCGGGCCCTGGGCGTGCGGCCGGCGTTCAAGATGGTGGACACCTGCGCGGCCGAGTTCGACTCCAAGACGCCCTACCTCTACTCCACCTACGAGGAAACGCCGGAGGCCGCGCCCACGGGCCGGCGGAAGGTGGCGATCCTGGGCAGCGGCCCCAACCGGATCGGGCAGGGCGTGGAGTTCGACTACTGCTGCGTCCACGCGGCCTACGCCC
>SCTJ01000172.1 GCA_004297805.1 Patescibacteria group bacterium
CAGTTGACAGCGACATTGTGCCAGCAGATACAACGGCAGAACCGCCAGTACCTATAGATGGCAACCATCGTCCGGGGTCTAATACAGAATCAAAGAACGTGTCGCCGACCAGCTTATACAGCGGCACTGCTACCAACTCTCCATTCGGTGCATTGTATTGCTGCACTCCGTAATGGTCAGTGTTGGATCCAATTACTCCATACGGAGTATATTTATCATTAGCTCCGGCAATACCAGCCGCCTCGGTATATGAAACGTCAGCAAATGACGGTGACGCGAATATCGAAAAAGCAAGAAGGATTGCACGCATCATAATTGACCGCTCCGCAAAGTTACGGTTGCACCCACGCCGGAAATGGCAATCAGATTGCCGCGAATAAACGGCGCGGTCTGAACAGTTGCGACAGCCTTAGTTGCTGATGCTGCTGTCAGGTCGATGGCTGAAACTATTTGCGCCCAATTTTCATTGTCCGTTGAACCCTCAACTGATACAGTTGCAGATACCGCAGATGCGCCGTTAAGCGTTGCCTGAAACCAGCGGTTCGGCATCGGCATTCCCTTGCCTAGTGCAGCGTAATTTACGCTTTCACCCGGACCGATTGTCGAAGTATTTAGCAGCAAAGTTACCGCGCCACCGAACGCCGCATAAGCCGATGCGGAGAGCAAAATAAATATCAGGCCGAAAATATACTTTTTCATGTCGTGCTCCTAGTAGCGGTATTCAGTAAATTCGATTGTATCAGCAGCCCCGCCAGTTCCCAAGGGAACACCAAGCGTTGTTATCGTCGTAACCCCAAGAGCCGTAGTGAGAGTGTAATCCACACCCAAAGTAGCCAGCAATTTATTGATGAAAATTCCCACGCTGCCAATTGGAACCTGCGGCAATACGAACTGCGTATTGCTACCATTTATCGCCCCCGTTGGAACCCCAGCAGCCTGATAAAATGGAGCTGCCGCCAAAACTCTCCAGTTCGCATCTGTACCCGGCACGCTGGTATTTGTACCAGCTCCAGCGACGACACTTTGATATGTCACAAACGGAGGATTGCCGGAGGCCGAGTAACGAACAATTGCGCCGTAATCATACGCAAACGGAGTGCCTCCATTGTCTACATTACTGATCCATTCCGGCGCGAAAAATTGCTGCTGAGCTTGGATTGCTTTCCATCACGA
>SCTJ01000015.1 GCA_004297805.1 Patescibacteria group bacterium
TTGTTCGTATCACTCACTCGAGGCAGTTAACCACCTGCGAAAGGGGCGTTGATGGACCTGACCGAGGAACAGCAGCAGAGAGCGGCGAGGATCCTAGGCGAGATTCGGAAGCACTTCACCAAGACGCTACGGTCGAGAGATCTCGATCGAGAATTCGTCGAATTCAGTGAAGATGGCCACCGAGTCATCGTCCTGATCTTCCGCAAGGGAGCCACGGAGCCTACCTTTACCTTCAACCACGAGGAGGAGTCCCAGATCATCAGGAGCATTGGGGAAATCTTCCGAGTTCCACGCTTCGTCAAGCCGCCGCTCACCAGCGACAAGTCGTACCAGTATCACTAGACGCTCCCGAAGGGAGCACACGAACAACACCCAGGGCTCGCCAGTCAACATCGGCGAGCCCTTACCATATCTAATGATAAAATTTTCGATATACACAAAAACTCCCGACTTGGGAGTTTTTAGTTTATCAGTAGCCCCACGGGGAATTCCGCGTCATTCGCTTCGCTCATTCCTTGTCCTGGGTGGCGCTAAATCCTCACTTGCTCGGATTTATCGGCGCTCTCCCGTCACTAGCGAGTGACGGGATCGCTGCCACCCGTTCGATTCCCCGTTACAGCATGACATTTCGAAAAAGACTCCCACAAGGAGAGTCTTTTTTTCGAAAAATGTAGCCCCACGGGGAATCGAACCCCGGTTTTCAGGATGAGAACCTGATGTCCTAGCCGCTAGACGATAGGGCCAAAATTGTTTTTAGCTTAGTGACCTTCCGCTGGCGAAACACTGACAGATACCAGCCGCTAGATTTACCCGCCAAAGCCTTTGGCGTAGGCGGGCCTGCCTCGACTCGTCGTCTCGACAAGGCGGGCGATAGGGCCAAAAACTGTTGCTCAGTATACCAGCCCGGAAAATAAATTTCAAGGGTCTGACATCATCGAGAAAATATCCGTCCTTACGACCCGCCTAGACTCGGCGAGGCTGGCCGAGGCGTAGGAAAATTGAACGCCTGCCTGCCGGTAGGCAGGGAGCGAGCGTTAAAAAAGTTTGTAATCGTAGCGTAGCGGAGAATGAACTTTTAGCGAGCACAGTGAAAATTTTCCGTCCCGCCGTGGCGGGACGCTTTCCCTGCCTGCCGGCAGGCAGGTTTCTGTCCACTTTCTTTGGCGTCAAAGAAAGTGGACAAAGAAAAAAACAACAAGCGTCTAAACAAAATTGAAAGACCCCACTAGCGTCTTGTCCTCGGTGAGGACAAATGAAGTTCAACTGAACTTCATTGCTAGTGGGGCCTCAGGCCTTGGCAGCCGTTTCGACCGCCTCTTCCTTGCGACGCGCGTCGACACTGTCGACATACTGCGCGTGCTGCATTGCTTCGGCGTCAGACATCCCATCCTTCAGAAATCCCTGATAGAACTGATAGGCCAAATGTCCCATCTCCGCCTCCTTCTAGTGGGGGTCAACCATTCACCACTCGACGCCCGGCCGAGAACTCATCGCTCACGAACTTGGCATCCTGTACGCACAGGCAGACATCGACGACCTTCTCGTGTTCCGGTCCCGGAACCTTCTTGTACACCACTCCTCTCTCCGTGTGCTCCACCTCGTAGTCGGTCATGTGAACTTCACGATCCACTGGAGAAAAAATCCTGACCATCGTCGTGCCCTCCTCCATGAAATGCGAGGTTGAATCTTACCACTCGCTGATTTCAGCGCGTGGATCCCTTGCTTAGGACTTACGAGTTTGACCATGTCCCATACAGGAACAAACTCGTAAGTCCTATTTGTTGTCAAAAAGCTTCCCCCGAAAACAAAACAGAACACAACTCCCCCCGAAGGAACTGTGTTCTGTTTTCAAAGCAACTGGTTTCCCCCTAGCGCTTTGAGTAGAATTTTATTCGCGATGTGTGTTTGTTTTGCCCGCTGATATTCAAAACCCCACTTAAATCTGCTTTTACTGTACACCCTTATTATACACCTTTTTCGCCCTTTTGTCCAGTCAATCAACCCGCCAAACAGTGCATAACTTTTTGTATTAACTATGGCTTTACATAAGCCTTTTTTCGCCATTCGGGAGTCTGCCGGCACAAAAATTCGTCCGCTCGATCAGATTCTGACATCACTTCTTCGACCGCCTTCTCCAGGCGCATGCCCTGTGAACCTTTCACCAAAACGAGGTCCCCATCCTTCATGGTCGTTCGCAAAAATTTTCCCGCCAGCTCCGGATCATCAAAATAAAATGCTTGAACCCCCATGTAATGCCGAGCAGCATCTTTGACCGCTCTGCCCATGCGATCGCCAACCGCAATCACCACCGCCGCATTCGCTTCAAAAGCCCGGTTAGCCACTTGTCGGTGACCAGCCTCTGAATCAATCCCCAGTTCCAACATATCACCCAGCATCGCTACCTTGCGCTTGGCCACAATCGCTTCCAACGTTTCCAGAGCTGCCAAGGCTGAGACGGGCGAAGAATTATAGGTGTCGTCGATGATAGTGCTGCGCTTGATACCCGCGATCAATTGCATTCGACCCAGGGGCGAGCGGAATTCTTGCAACATCGAAGCCGCTTCCACCAGATTCACTTTGAAATAGATGCCCACCGCCACCGCCGCTAGGACTGCATAGAGAAGATGTGGTGCCACAATATGCGGTAAGCGCAGTGGAACCACCCGCCCTTCATCATTCAATTTGAAACTCAAGCCCTGAGGCACTCCGTCTTTGTAGCTAAAAATAACATCCGAGCCTTGCACCTCCGCCTGCTCCAAAAGACCAAATGTTTGCACCGGCGCATTGCTCCGCTTCGCCATCGCCCTGACTCGAGTGTCATCAGCATTGAGTACCGCCAAGCCATCCGCTGGCAAAGCTTCAATGAGCTCGCCTTTTTCTTTGGCAATATTATCCAGATCATGAAAAAATTCCAGGTGGCTAGAAGAGATATTGGTCACTACTCCCACGGTCGGCCGGATGAAACTGAGCAAATAATGCATGTCACTGGGACGGTCCACCCCCAACTCCAAAACTAATATTTCCGGATAATAGCGCCCGGGGGTAGCCAAAACCCACAACCACTTCAAACAGACTCTCCGCCATTTGATGAC
>SCTJ01000173.1 GCA_004297805.1 Patescibacteria group bacterium
AACTCCCTTGAGTTGACGGGCGGTGAGTACAAGACTTGAGAACGTATTCACCGCGGTATAGCTGACCCGCGATTACTAGCAATTCCAACTTCATGAGGTCGAGTTGCAGACCTCAATCCGAACTGAGACCGGCTTTGATGGGGTTGGCTCCACCTTACGGTTTAGCGACCCTTTGTACCGGCCATTGTATCATGTGTGTAGCCCAGGGTGTCAGAGGGACATGCTGACTTGGCGTCATCCTCTCCTTCCTCCCCAAAAGGGGCAGTCTTGCCTGACACGTATAACAGACAACGAGGGTTGCGTTCGTTACCCCACTGAAGGGAACAATTCAAACCACGAACTGACGACAGCCATGCATCACCTGTCCAAATGTCCTTGTGAGACTCTCAAAGTTTCCTCTGAGATTCATTTGAATTTCAAACCCTGGTAAGGTTCTTCGTTTAGCGTCGAATTAAACCACATGATCCACTGCTTGTGCAAGTCCCCGTCTATTTCTTTGAGTTTTAGCCTTGCGGCCGTACTTCCCAGGCGGTCATCTTAACGCGTTTGCTACGCCTCTCAGAGGGTCGATACTCCGATAAGCTAGATGACATCGTTTAGGGCGTGGACTACAAGGGTATCTAATCCTTTTTGATCCCCACGCTTTCGTGCTTCAGAGTCAGAAATGTGCCAGTTTATTGCCTTCGCCTTTGGTGTTCCCCATGATATCAACGGATTTCACCCCTACACCATGAGTTCCATAAACCTCTCACACTCTCTAAGCTGTGCCGTTTCTTGTCCATCCCCTGGGTTAAGCCCAGATCTTTAAAACAAGACTAACACTGCCTCCTACGCACCCTTTACGCCCAGTAATTCCGGATAACGCTTGGGGTACTCGTATTACCGCTGCTGCTGGCACGAGTTTTGCAACCCCTTATTCTTGGAGTAATATCATAAAATTTTTCCTCCATAAAAGAACTTTACGCACCGAAGTGCTTCATCATTCACGCGGCGTCGCTCCATCAGACTTTCGTCCATTGTGGAAGATTCTCGACTGCAGCCACCCGTAGGTGTATGGGCCGTGTCTCAGTCCCATCGGTGGGGGTCAGGCTCTCACCTCCCCTAGACGTCATAGCCTTGGTGGTCTATTACACCGCCAACTAGCTGATATC
>SCTJ01000016.1 GCA_004297805.1 Patescibacteria group bacterium
CGAAGCCATGCTCAGAACCTCCGCTTCTGAAACGGCTCCGCTGAAAAGTCTGAATTTCCCAGCTACGAACAACATCGTCATGACTAATAACGCCACCAACTATCTATGGGTGGACTACAACAGTGGCACGCCGCAGGTGGGGAATTCTACTACGATGTCGGACTTCAATTGCATGGACAAGTGCCATCTCTACACCGTGGTGCGGGAAGGCACAGAGCTCTTTATTCTGGACGGCCGCAAACAAAACATCGACGCAAATCGAAAATTAAGGAGAAAGAATTATGATACTAATCCTCTTGCGCATGTCACCGGCGGAACAGTTTTGAGTAACAATAATCGTTACCTAGCCGTTACCGCTGGGGCCTTCTGGTACTCACTAGAAAAAGTTACCCATAGCGCTTTCGATACTTCCGTGGCTGGCACCTCAGTGGATCGCGTCTTTGATGCGCACTACCGCGACGGCGTCGGCGGTTGGACGCATGTGGACAGCGAAAAACAAATTGACAACACCCAATATGATGATGGGGATGGGACGCTCGGCACGCTCACCGATACTCATTACGGAGTGCACTGGATTTATTTGTCGGTGGGCACTTCATCGAGGTTGCTGACTATTTATGGTCGGGGCGATCACGCCACGCTCAGCGATGCGCGAGCTGAGGATGCTCCGTCGGACGTCACTCCAGCTATTAGCGGGGCCGGGGTTTTGATTGGTCGAGTGATTATCCAAAAAAATAGCTCAACCATTGGTGTGGTGGAGAGCTCCTTTGATACTTTTGCCGGTGCCTTTGTGCTCCAATCCCACGCTGATTTGTCAGGGCTTGCCAATGATGATCACACGCAGTATGCCTTGCTAGCCGGACGCGCCAGCGGCCAGACTTTGATTGGAGGCACTGGTACCACCGATGATTTGATTTTGCGTACTACCGCGGGTAACGGTGCCTCCGGCGCCGACATGATCTTCCAAACTGGCAACAACGGCGGAACAGAAGCCATGCGGATCAACTATAATGGCCTGGTTAATATTGGGTCGGCTAATATTACTACGGCCAATCTCAATGCCGCCAATGTCGCCACGCAGCTGGGGATCCTCGAATCCACTGGCGCTACCTATCACACCTTTCTCCAAGGCGGAGATCAGGGTGCCGACATTACCTATACCTTGCCAGTCAACGGTATGGCCACCACCGGACTCCTCAAAAACACCAACGGGGTGTGGAGTTGGGACACAACTGCCTATCAGCCAACATCTGAGAAAAACGCGGCCAACGGCTACGCAGGCTTGGATGCCAATTCGTTGATTGATGACGATCAGGTCCACGATCTGACCTATATTCGTGAGTCAGAAATTTCTCGGTTCTGCTCGGGACTAGCCAGTGGTGGCGTACTCTCTATTAATGGCGGAGGATCCACTGTTGATATCGCCTCTGGAACGGGTTTCGTGAATGATCATTCAGGTACAGCTGGCACCTATAAAAAGGTTACCTGGAGCGCGGCTACCAATCAATCTCCAGCCGGAGTCGGCACCAACTATGTGGCCATCAATTCCGATGGTACGATTGATATCGCGCTCACCCAGCAGACCATGAGTAACCACGTTTATCTCGGCCACTTCTTCTATGACGGTTCGAATGTTATTGAGGTCTTCAACGTTCCGGAATGGACCCAACATTTCTTTGGCCGGGTAAATGAGTGGATGCGGCATGCCATGGGAACGCTAGTAGCAGATGGTCTCACTGTCACAGAAAAAGCCAACCCTAATGAGCTTGAGCTGGACATTGCTGAAGGTGAATTCTACGCTCGTCTCGGAGAATTTGCCGTATCGGCCACCTCTACTTTTGCCAAAATGTATAATAATGGTACGACCTGGGTGGTGGATGGCAGCAACGCCAACCATGTCAACACTTCCCAGTGGAATGATGTTACGAGTGGCCTGACGGCCATGACCGCCGGTTACTGGAAGAAGGATATGCTCATTGTTACCCCAAGCGGCAATGTCTATTATATCTTCGGTCAAACTGAATATGCTACCGAAGACGAAGCTAAACTGGGGACTTTGCCGACGCTCCCGCCGGCCATCACGGAAGACACGGTAAATATCGCCACCATCGTTTCTCAGGAAGGCGATACCTCGATTGCTAATCGTCTCTATGATATCCGACCGAACATGGATCGCATCTTTGGTTATGGGACATCTGGTGGTGGATCGGTTGTGGATCACGGATCGCTGGCCGGACTGACGGATGATGATCATACGCAATATGCTAAGTTGACCGGACGCGCTAGCGGCCAGACTTTGATTGGAGGCACCGGCACTACTGATGACTTAATCCTGCGTACTACGGCCGGGAATGGAGCCAGTGGCGCCGACATGATCTTCCAAACTGGCAACAACGGGGGAACGGAAGCCATGCGGATTCTGTATGACGGCACGGTCAACGTCAAATCTAAACTGGGGATCCTCGAATCCACTGGCGCTACCTATCACACCTTTCTCCAAGGCGGGGATCAGGGTGCCGACATTACATATACCCTGCCAACCACCAGCACCACCGGCTTCCTTAAGAACACGGCTGGCACTTGGAGTTGGAACACCCTAGCTCTGTCAGACATTGCAGTCCCAGTGGTGGGCAGCCCAACCGTGGTCACTACCCTGGCCACAGCTTACGACTATCTGTGGAGCGCCGGGGTGATCTCGGGCGGCGACATTACTGACAACACCGACGGCACCGTGGACATCTCGGCCGGTGAAGCCATGCTGCGTACCTCGGCTTCTGAAACCGCCCCTCTCAAGAGCGTGACTTTCCCAGCCTCCGCCGGTATCGCTCTCACTGACAATGCCACCAACTATTTGTGGGTGGACTACAACGGCGGCACGCCGCAGGTGGATACCTCGACCGTGCTCAGCGATTTCAACTGTATGGATAAATGCCATCTCTACACGGTGGTACGGGAAGGCACTACGCTATATATCCTGGATGGAAGAAAGCAAAACATTGATGCTAACCGGAAACTCAGACGCAAGAACTATGACACCAACCCCTTCGCCCATGTCACGGGCGGATCATCCCTCAGTAACAGCAACCGCAACCTCTTGGTGACGGCTGGGGCTTTCTGGTACTCGCTAGAAAAAATTACTCACAGTGCTTTCGACACCTCCGTGGCGGGCACCTCAGTCGATCGGGTTTTCATGTCGCACTATCGCGATGGCTCGGGTGGGTGGACAGATGTGGCTGATGAAAAGCAAATCGACAATACGCAATACGATGATGGCGATGGGACGCTGGGCACTCTCACCAACAGTTACTACGGTGTGCACTGGGTCTATCTAGTGTTGGGCCAGACTCCCGAGCTCATGACGGTCTATGGCCGCGGTAACTATGCCACGCTCGACGCAGCTAAAGCGGAAGGCGCGCCGGGCGACACCCCCTCCATGATTAGCGGCGCGGGCGTGCTCATTGGCCGGGTCATTATCCAAAAGAGTAACTCGACGATTGATCTGGTGGAAAGCGCTTTCTCCAGCACCTTCGGTTCCGCCGGTGTCACCTTGCATTCCAACTTAGCGGGACTCACGGCCGATGATCACACCCAGTATGCCTTGCTAGCAGGAAGAAGCAGCGGCCAGACTTTGATTGGTGGGACTGGTACGACCGATGACTTGATCCTGCGCACTACCGCGGGGAATGGAGCCAGTGGCGCGGACATGATCTTCCAAACTGGCAACAACGGGGGAACGGAAGCCATGCGGATTCTGTATGATGGGAGTGTGGGGATCGGCATTGCCAATCCGACCCAGGGGAGACTGACGGTCAATGGCAACCTGGCAGTTCTCGCTCAAAGTGACCTGAGATTCTATGACACGGACAATTCCAATTACTCTGGATTCCAAGCTCACGGTACAACCACCCAAGACAGCATTTATACTTTGCCGGCTGCTTTCCCGGGATCGTCAGCTTTCATGAAATCGGATGCTTCTGGCAATCTGACCTGGGATACGAATTCATATTCGGTTGTGGGTCATACCCAGGACTGGTCTACCATCACAGGCACTCCGACCACGTTAGGCGGTTATGGCATTACGGATGGCATGGTCAATCCAATGACTACGGCCGGAGACTTGATTTATGGTGGAGCGAGCGGAGCACCGACCAGACTACCGGGCTCACTCAACAGCGGCTGGTTACTATCCTATAATACCTCAACCAATGCGCCGGAATGGATAGTCCCGGGTGCTGCCTCGATATCAATTAGCAGTTCAATCACGAGCAGCACCCCGGGCTCAGTTCTATATGTTAATAGCTCCAGTCAGTTGGCGCAAAGCAATGCTAATTTCTTCTGGGACGCTGCCACTTCCCGCTTGGGCATCGGCGACAACACTCCATTAGCTGCGCTGACGGTCGGTAGCGGCGATCTTTTCCAAATTAATTCTTCCGGGGCGATTGCCGCAGCGGTCGGCATCACTTCGGCTGGCGGAGCAGTGAGCTTGAACAACAACTCTAATTTCGCCACCTCGATCAATATTGGAACTTCGACCGGGACCATTACGCTGGGTGGAGGGTCCGCTCCGTTAGTGATTGATTCCACCAATTTTGATGTGACGAGCCTCGGAGCACTTTCGGGTGTGGCGAGCATCGCCAGTGGGTCAGCGACCTTGGTTATCAATGCGGCTGGCAATGTGGATGTGCAAGATGCGCTCAACGCTGACTCGATCACATCGGATGCGGGCGTGTCGATTGCCAGTGGCAGCTCGTATACTGGCGCCGGCAACACGACCTACACGAGTGGCGGCACAACCACCCTCTCTTCGGCAGCCGCTTCGGGCCTTACCATCAATTCTGGCACAACGGGTAATATCACTATCAACACTGGTACCACTGGCAGCATTGCCATTGGGGATGATGCCACGGCTGAAACAATCAACATTGGCACGGGGGCGGCGGCCAAAACTTTGACTTTTGGTTCGACCAACTCGACGTCCACCACCACCATTCAATCTGGCAGCGGCGGCATCAGTTTCCTGGCTAACGGCACCGGCACAGGCAATGTGCAAGTGGGCGATGGCGGAGCTACTTCGGCTACGCCAGATGTGTTGGTGCTCGACATCGGCTCAGCCGAACCGGCTGGGACTAACGGGGCGATGTATTATTCAACGGCGCTCAACAAATTCCGTTGCTACGAAAACGGAGCCTGGGAAGATTGTATTGCCGCGCCGACCGTTAAATCGACCACTTCTACCTCTTCAACTGTGATCGGAGACACCATCACCTCTTTGGCTACAGTTGCTATCACCCCAAGTAGTACCAATAATGAAGTCTTGGTAATTGGGAATGTCACCGTTGACGCTACCGGTGCCACTGACCAGACATTCAAGATAGAGCTGCACCGGACCAACTGTGCTGGCGCGCTGGTAGGAGTGGCTCATCAACAGTTCGCGACTAATACCGTTGAAATAGATCACCTGAGTGCTCAAGGAGTGGATTCGCCGGGAAGCGCTTCAGCGGTCACCTACGCGCTCTGCGCCCAAGAAATTAGTGCTAGTACGGCGGCCATCAATGGCGTGGCCATGGATATTACTGCCATGGAAGTCAATATCGGCGCCGACCTAGCCGAAATATACAATAGCAACGAAGTTGATATTAGCGTGGGAGACGTTGTCAGTCTTGATCCAAACTTGGTGGCGGGTGTCAAAAAGAGTACGAGCGTCTATGATAAAAATATCATGGGAGTAGTTTCCACTCGCCCATCTTTGGTGATGGGAGGCGGCGACCGGGCTGGAGCGACAGCGGTGCCATTGGCCTTGGCTGGTCGGGTTCCAGTCAAAGTCACTACCGAAAATGGTCCAATCAAGACTGGTGATTATCTGACCTCTTCCTCAACAGCGGGCGTGGCCATGAAAGCCACTAAGGCCAGTCAGGTGATTGGTCAGGCGCTGGCTTCGTTTGATGGTGAGGGAATCAGCATGATTTTGACTTTCGTTAAAAACTCCTATTTTGACGGCGAGAATCTGGTGGAGGCGGACGGATCAGCTGCAACCGGAACGGCGCTGCTGGAAAAACTGTTAGCCAGAAAATCGGAGAACACAGGCGACTTGGCAGTGAGTGATGTGGTGACTGATCGACTAGTGGCCGGACTGGAAGTTGTCACGCCAAAAGTTACGGCCCAGGCGGTGGCGCTGGACGGTTTGGCGGCGGCCACTGGTACGGACATTAACATTACTTTGAATGAAGGCGGACAACTCAATATTGCGGATGCTTCTGGCCAAAATGGCATTGTGTTTGATGGTGAAGGCAATGCCACTTTCTCAGGCACAGTGACGGCCGATGCGATTGTGGCTAACCGAATTGTGGGTCTAGAAATTTATACTGACAAAGTTTCGGGCATTGATGCTAGTGTGGCGGATCTTTCAGCTCGGTTGTCAGATTTGGCCAAGACACCGGCGCAGGATAATGCTCAGGTTGCGAACGGCACAATTGAAACCGGTGCCCTTTCACTGGCCGATTTTGAAAATCTTAAGCTTAATGGAGCCCTGACGGTGGAAGGATCAGCGACCTTCAAGGGCAAAACTTTCTTTGCCAAAGTAGCCGAGTTTTTCGGGGACGTTATCTTCCGGGGCAAAGCTAGATTCGCTGGCAACGTGGAAACTGAAAAGGATGTGACCGTGGGGGGTAAGATTTTGCAAAGCCAAGACGCGGCTGGTTATGCGGTGATTCATGGCGGCGAGAAGTTAGTGAAAGTCATCTTTGCTCAACCATACACTGAAGCGCCGATTGTCACAGCTAACATTGCGGTGGCCAAGATTGAAGATCAGGATTTGCGCACGGCCACGGAAGACGTGTTGCTGATGTCCGACACGCGGTATGTGATCACCAATGTCTCTCCAGAAGGGTTCGAAATCAAGCTGTTCCTGGATGCTGAAGCTGATGTTCCTTTCGTCTGGCAGGCCATGGCGGTGAATGGAGCCAAGACTTTCGAGAGTGAGACCAAAGATAGTCAGAAGGGGGCAACTGGACCAGTTGTGTCAAATGAAATAGTCACGACTCCAACTGATCCAGTCACGCTACTGCCAGCTGTTGTGGATGCTTTGACTCCAACCGAAGTTGTACCAGCAACCGAAGTCGTTCCGGTTGAACCGGTAGCCGTGGTCATTGATCCATCAGTTGCCAGCTCAACCCCGGACACTACTCAAACTCCGTAGTTTTGGGTCTCCCTTGTGGCAGAAGCAGTTGATGTTCTGGTATATTTTTGGTATAGTGATGGCAGCTTAGGAAAAACACATGCCAAAAAATCAAGAACCAGAAAAAAATAAATCCAAAACAGAAAAGGTTGAAGCGGAATTGGAAAACTTTTATTTGAGTCGCTCCAAACCAGCGGCGGCTGAATTGTCTGTGACTCGTGACGAAATAACGTCAGCCTCGAATACATCGCGCAAGTGGATGAAGACGGCGCTGGTTGCCTTGGTCGTGCTGGTGGCCGTGGGATTGGGAGTGGCGGCTTACTATTTCTATCATCAATATAAATTGGCTACGCGTGATCCCAAAGACGTTGCTCAAGCTGAAACGCAACAACTGGTAGATGCGATTGGCCGGTTCATGGACTTGCCGCTGAACGAGGAGCCGAAGGTCGCTACTGTGACCGACAAGGAGAAATTGAAGTCTCAGGTATTCTTTGCTCGTGCCGAAAATGGCGACAAGGTGCTGATGTATGTGGAGGCCCAAAAAGCCATTCTTTATCGGCCATCGACTGGACGAGTGATTGAAGTCTCTCAGCTCTTGAGTGGCGCTGAAGGGAATCCAACTGCGCCAGCGGTAGCGCAGAGCCCAGCGAGCGAGACGACGCCTGTCCCGACAGAAACGCCAACTAAAATGGCCAAGATAGCAGTTTATAACGGAACCAACATTAGAGGCCTAGCCGGCGAGATCGAGAAGAAGCTAACTGGACTAGAAAATATCGATGTCGTTTCCAAAACTAATGCGGCTGGATCATATACCAAAACTCTCATTGTGGATGTGACGGGGGGTCATGACCAGCTGGTCGGACAAATTGTAGAGAAAGTTGGAGGTGAGTCGGGTAGCTTGCCAGATGGCGAATCTAAACCAGACGCGGATATTTTGATTATCGGTGGGCAGGAGTAGAGAATCACCAAAAATTGAAAATAACGAACGCTCCCTGGTTGGGAGCTTTCTTTTTCAGATGAAAAACACTGGTCTTGGCTGGGAAGTGTCGAGACGGAAAATAGTTTATGTTTCGCCAGCTCAATGATTATTTGTCCACTTTCTTTGGCGCCAAAGAAAGTGGACAGAAAGAAAGCGCCGATCCTGACTCCACTCAGCGGAAAATTATCACTCGCTCACTAAAAATTCTCAGCTGCGCTTCGCATCCGCGGATGAATTTTACGCTCGCTCGCTCAATTTTCAACGCCTCGGTCGTACGGACGGTAAGAGATGGCTGCTGTTTACCAAAATTAAAAGATTGTCATCCGAGGAGTTTTACTTGTTGAGGTAGTCGGGTATAATGGTCACATGAAGCAAATGATTCCACAGTCAGTGAAAAATTGGTATCACCTGGGACAGGCAATTGCGGCCAATGTGTGGCATGGTTTTCCATCGCGCCAAATAAAAGTCATCGGAGTGACCGGGACTAATGGTAAGACAACCACAGTGCAGATGATCACTCGAATCCTTGAGGAAAATGGTCAGAAGGTGGCCATGGTCTCCACGATTAATTTTAAGTTAGGTGAAAAGGAATGGGTGAACGATACTAAATATACCACCCTCTCGCCCTTTGTGGTGCAGCGCTTCCTGCGCCAAGCGGTCAATGCGGGCTGTGACTATGTGGTATTGGAAACCTCATCGCACTCATTGGATCAGTTCCGGGTGTGGGGCGTGGAATATCGAACAGCTGCAGTTACGAACGTTACTCGCGAGCATCTTGATTATCACAAAACCATGGAGGAGTATCGTCGCGCCAAAGCCAAACTCTTCGTGGCGGTACAGTTTGCAGTGATCAATCTGGACATGGAGCAGCCAGAAGAGTTTGTGATGGCAGCTGGGCAGGCAGAAACAGTTTTTGGGTATACGTTGAAAAATCCAGTTTTCAACCAGCAAGCTTTGAGTGAAAGAGCGGATCAAAAATTTCATGAGATTAAAGCCTATGATATAAACTTAGCTCTGGATCATGCCAGTTTTCAAATTGAAGGAGTGAAGTTCTCACTGCACTTGCCCGGAGAGTTTAATATTGAAAATGCTTTGGCTGCTATCGGAGTGGGCTTGGCTGAGCGTATCAATTTGGAAACGATGGCTCGCGCCCTGGAGAAAATCGGGGGAATTCCAGGTCGTTTGGAACTAGTGCCCAATACTCACGGCCTTAAAGTGATGATTGATTATGCAGTCACGCCAGATTCTTTGGAAAAACTTTATGCTTTGGTCGATCGTATCCGGGAGCCTAACGGTAGTGTTTTCGCTGTTTTTGGAGCTTGCGGAGAGCGCGATCGGGGCAAGCGTCCACTGATGGGCAAAATTGTTTCCCGGCATGCCGATGTGATCTTAATTACCAACGAAGATCCCTACAATGAAGACCCACAGCAAATTATTGACGAGGTGGCGGCTGGAGTGAAAAATAAAGTTCGCGGTGAAAATTTCTTTATTATCATGGATCGCCAAGAGGCGATTCGCAAAGCTTTGCAAATGGCTAAACCAGGAGACCTGGTGATAGTGACTGGCAAGGGAGCCGAGGAAACTATGGCCATGGGTGACCAGCGCATCCCGTGGAATGATAGACAGGTGATTCAAGAGGAATTGGGCAAATTGTAGGTGACTTCCACTTTCTTTGGCGCCAAAGAAAGTGGACAGAAAGAAAGCGTCGATCCTGACTCCACTCAGCGGAAAATTATCACTCGCTCACTAAAAATTCTCAGCTGCGCTTCGCATCCGCGGATGAATTTTACGTTCGCTCACTCAATTTTCACGCGCTTCGGTCGTACGGACGGAATTAACACAAAAAGCCGCCGAAAGGGCAGCTTAGTTTTTTTGAGGTGTAGTTGTTTGCTTGTAGAATATCTATCGAAGCAGTGTTGCAAGCAGTAGGGTCAGGAAAAATCCGAGAAAGCCTCCCACAATCACTTCGCTAATGCGGTGACCAACCCTTTCCTTGAGGCGGGGAAATTGTTCTTCATTGATATTGAGCTGGCGGATGAGCATGTTGAGGTAGCGCCCCTGATCACCCATATACATTCGGAGGCGGGCAGCATCGTCGATGACGATGAGGGCGAGGGCGAGGGCGACGGCGAAAGCCCCACTGTGAATGCCATCATAATAGCCGACAGAGGTGACCACGGAAACGATGAAAGCGGTGTGGGCCGAAGGCATGTGTCCGTGGGTCATGATGTAGTGAAAATCCCATCCATGACGAAAGGTGTAGAAAATGAACTTGATGACTTGAGTGATTCCTCCGACCAGCATGGGGAGAATAAAAACCAGATAGGGCGTAAGAGTTTTCATGGCTAGGATGGTTAATCGATTATGCCGCTATTATAACACACTTTTTGGGTCACTGGTTGACTATTGGGAGTATTATTGCTAGCATTCGGTTAGTAAATTAATAATAACCTAAAAGTCTGGCGTTTGGCGCGTATCAGACACAATAGTTGAATCAAGGTCAGAAGTTTGATTCCACTCTCGTGTTGAGGACGTCGCTAGCGTTAGGCTGGGACAAGTATGGAACAAAAGACATGGTCGCTCCAAATTGGGGGGCGAATCCTGGAAGTTGGCACTGGCCTGTTAGCCGGACAAGCCAATGGTTCAGTCACGGTGCGCTACGGCGACACGGTGGTTTTGGCGACGGCCACGATGAGCCGAGGCGCCTCGAAGATTAGTGGCTACTTTCCGTTGATGGTGGATTACGAGGAACGCTATTATGCAGCTGGGAAAATCAAAGGGTCGCGCTTCATCAAGCGCGAGGGTCGTCCGTCTGACGAAGCAGTTTTGACCGGACGGAAGATCGATCGAACTATCCGCCCGCTTTTCGACAGCCGGATGCGCAATGAGGTGCAGGTGGTGGTGACAGTGCTATCGGTCGACGGTGAGAATGATCCGGATATTGTGGCTATGATTGCCGCTTCCGCGGCTTTGTCGTTGTCTGATATCCCTTGGAATGGTCCGATCGCGGCTGCTCGAGTTGGGAAAGTTAAAGACGAATTAGTTCTGAATGCAGTCAATGCTGAACTTGAAGAAAGCGGATTTGATTTGGTGTTGGCGGGTACAGCCGACAAGGTGAACATGATCGAAGTGGCTGCCAATGAAGTTCCTGAGGCGGAAATGCTCAAATCATTTGCTTTCGGCCATGAGGCAGTCAAGAAGATCTGTGCCTTCATCGCTGATATTCAAAAAGAGGCTGGCAAGGCTAAGGTGGCTCCAGTCTTGCTTCAAGGAACTCCCGAATTTGAGGCTAAAATAAAGGAAATTTTGCTCTCAGCGGGGTTAGCAGAAGCTCTGTACGACCGTAACAAAGCGGTTATTGAAGAAAAAATTGCAGCGATTAAAGACAAAGCCAAGACCTATATTAAAGAATCATTCACTGAAGATCTCGACAAGCTCAAGGAAATAGCTGAACAGGTGTTTGAGGAAGTCTCAGATGAAATTGTGCACCAAAATATTCTGGGCAAAGAACAGCGCCCGGATGGTCGCAAGCTAGATGAGCTCAGACAAATTACTTGCCAAGTGGGATTGTTACCGCGAACACACGGATCAGCTTTGTTTACTCGTGGTGAAACTCAAGCCCTGACTGTCACAACTTTGGGTGCGCCTGGCGATGAGCAGGTGATTGACACGATGGAAGTGGACATGAAGAAGCGCTACATTCATCATTACAATTTCCCGCCGTTTTCAGTAGGGGAAGTGCGGCCGATGCGTGGTCCGGGCCGGCGCGAGGTTGGACACGGAGCTTTGGCCGAAAAGGCCCTAGTGCCAGTGTTGCCATCCAAGGAAGTATTCCCCTACACGACGCTGTTGGTTTCAGAAATCTTGTCGTCTAACGGTTCGTCTTCGATGGCGGCTACCTGTGGATCAACCTTATCGCTCATGGATGCAGGGGTGCCAATCAAGCGACCAGTTTCTGGAATAGCCATGGGCATTATTGTGGGCGAAGGGTCTTACAAAATTCTGACCGACATTCAGGGCCTGGAAGATCACTATGGCGACATGGACTACAAAGTGGCCGGTACTACCGAGGGGATTACAGCTATGCAAATGGATGTGAAAGTCGATGGCGTGACTCTGGAGATGTTGGAAAAAGCCCTTTCGCAAGCCAAAATTAACCGATTGCAGATCCTGGAGAAAATGCTGGCGGCCATAGCGGCTCCGCGGGCAGAAATGTCACGCTATGCGCCACGCATCATTATCATGAAGATTAATCCAGAAAAAATTCGCAACGTTATTGGTACTGGTGGCAAGATAATCAACGAGATTATCGATGAAACTGGAGTCGAAATTGATATTGAAGATGACGGTTCAATCTTCATCACTTCAGTCGATGAGGCTTCAGCCAAGAAGGCCCAGGATTGGATCAAAAACTTGACTCATGAAGTCAAGGCCGGAGAACGCTTTAATGGCCGCATCACCCGGATCATGAACTTCGGAGCCTTTGCTGAAATTTTGCCGGGCCAGGAAGGTTTGATTCACATTTCGGAACTGGCTGATCATCGGGTAGAAAAAGTTGAGGATGTAGTCAAAGTCGGTGACGTGGTGCCGGTGCTAGTCAAAAATATTGACGATCAGGGCCGCATCAATCTTTCTCACAAGGCGGCTGCCAGAGAGGTGCAACCGTAGCTGTTGGTGAAACAGAACATTTGTGGTAAAGTAGAAGCAGATTCGTCTGCTTCTATTTTATTTTTTGTAAAATCGTAAACAGAAAACAAAAAATATGTTTGGCTCGCAAAATCAACAATCAGTAACTATCCCGACCGCTCGTGTAAACAATGTCGACTCTCCGATTCACACGATGCAGGAGGATCTGGATATGTTGGCTGGCAAAGCGCCAGTTGGAAGTCCAATCATGGCTAGGGCCGAGATGGGTGCGAGTGAAACGCCAAAAACCAGTCCTTTCAGTGGCGACATCGAGAAAATTGTTTCGCCGGTCATGCCAGTTGAAGCTAGTTTGCCCCAGGCGCCTGTCCAGTCGGTGACTCCAGTGGCTGCTCCGGTCAATTCCGTGGCTAGCCCAAGCCCTTTTGCGGAAGACAAAACTACCGTTCAAGCTCCCATTCAAGCTGTCAATCAAGCGCCACAGTCAGCAGTCAATGTGCGGCCGAACGAGCCAGTTGTCCCTGTCGTCAGGCCTCAATCAGTCCACAAGAGTACCCCCAACTGGACGCGAGTAGTCACAATCTCAGTGGTTGTTCTTTTGGTTATTGGACTAGGCAGTGCAACCTATTTTTTCTGGATGACTCGCTATTCGCAGCCAACCGAGCCGGTTAACCCAGTGGTTGACACGCCAGCCCCGGTGACTCCAGGTCCAGAACCAGTCACGCCAGTAATAGAAAAGAAGTATTCGACTGACAAACCCAATTATCTGACTATTCCAACTAAGGCCGAGGATGTGAATGGAATCAAGGCGGCTTTGGCTGGGGCACGAGCAGGGGTTTTGGCTGACGAAGCCACCTTGCCGGTTGAGTTCATTGTGACTGATGAAAACAACAATCCCGTCACCTTTCGGAATTTTACCGCACTTATGAAGATGAAGTTTTCTTCAACATTGCTTAATGATTTTAATGATGATTTTTCATTGCTCCTCTATATAGACGAAAAAGCAGTTGGAGCCAAATTCGGCTTGATGGTTAAGGCGAAGGACGAGAAAAAGGCTGCCAATGATGTTTTACGCGAGGAAAAAAGCCTGGTGGATAATCTAGCCCCAATCTTTTTGGACGAGCCATATGTGAAAAACGCTGATCCATTTAAAACTAGCCAGTATAAGTCACTGCCAGTTAGGTATAAAAATGTTAATGACTCGGGACTTTCTATCGACTATGCTTTTATGGGCAAGTACTGGGTGGTTGGTACGAGTAAGAATACTTTACGCGCGATACTAGATAAGGGTCCGGCAGAATCTACGGTGGCGGTATCTGATCAAAAGAAGAAGCTGGCCGATTTCAAGTCAACCGTTACTGGCTTGAATGTGGCACTGGTGGCTGAGTGCGATAAGACTACCCCAAATCCTGGTAAGGTCGTATGGCCTGCGAGCGATGATTCAGGGTCGATTACGTCTGCACCAGTCTGTGCCGGTGGAGAAATATCAGGTGGTGTGGCGACTGCCAATGTTGTTCGGACTGGCGGAGAGTGCCTGGCATCCTTTGATTCGACAGGAGTTAAGTTTGCGGGCGCCGGTTGCTAGACTCCCATTGCGGTTGGAGCGAAACTGTGGATAACTTGTGTGAAACTATCCACGATCTGCGCAGAAAAATAAAAAGAGATTTACTTTTTTGTTTACGAAGAGTAGCGCTTGAGTGACGAGTAGCAAGCAACTAGCGGTAAGCAGCCTATTTATGGGCTATACGCAACCTTTTCGTTGACCGGCTGTCAAATTTTTGCTATAATATAAACACGAGAGTAGAAAACGAGATCATTGAAAATTGAGCAGTAACGGTAAGAGAATTTCCAATCACAATTTCCCCCTATTTGTGATTGGAATCCTCTTACTGTTCAAGTAGCATGATCAACGATCATTCTCGCCCCGAGTCTTAGCGGGGACCCAAAAACAAAAACAAACACTTTTGTAGAAAACAAAAAACAATACAAAGGTAACGTTCTTTCAAAAAGGCTATAAGCCAGAGAACGGTAAGGGAACGACAGTCATAAAAACAGCTAAGAAATGATTGTCACACATGCACATAAAACGCATGGAACTTATAACCATCTAATGCCTCTCACCCGGGCTAAGAGGTTTCCGGTATTCATGTTAGTGCATGATTAACAGACCGGGCGCTCGCCGCCAAATTTTATTTTTTGGGCGTTAGCAGCGCCCGGTTTTCCAACCTATCCCATCTAGTCAGTGACGAGGGAGCACCCAGGTGTTTCATGGTCACTGGTCAGATGACCAAAAAAGACCCCCGAGCGGGGTTTTTTGTTGTTTTGGGAGGCAAGTTGTATTATAGAAGCATGAACCTAAAATTTTGGCGCAAGAAACCCGATGCGATCGGGGGACAGGGAGAGACGGCGGCGGCCGATTATCTCAAACACAGGGGCTACCGAATTCTGGAACGCAATGTGCGCAACCAAAAGGGCCGACAAATGGGGGAAATAGACATCGTTGCTCAGCACGGGGAGATGATCGTGTTTGTTGAAGTGAAAACGAGTCATATGGGAAGCGCTGGAGCCAGTCGGCCGGATAGTCGGATCACCCCAGCCAAATTGCGGCGTTTGGAAAAAACGGCCAACTGGTATGTCCGAGAGCGCCAGTTGCTAGACTGCCCATACCGTTTTGATGCCATATCGGTAATAGTCGGATCCGGAGAAAAAAATTTGTCGATTACTCATTTGGAGAGTATTTTTTTGTAGACACACCTGGTCAATTCTGATACAATAGCAATTAGAAAACGTCGTCAGAATGCGACTTTTTTTGGAGTAATTACCTAAAACAGGAAATAACATTATGGCGATAGAACCAGCCGTTTTGGCGGAACTGAAAGATCGATTGGTCAAGGAAAAAGCTGAACTCGAAAAAGAGCTAGCTCAAATTGCGAAACCAACAGAGGTTAAGGGTGAATATGAAACTAATTTTGATCAACTGGGAAGCTCGGAAGATGACAACTCAGTTGAGGCCGAAGAGTATGTAGACAATAGGGCCTTGGAAGGAACACTAGAAAAGCAGCTCAAGGAAGTAAGCGATGCCCTGAATCGCATGGAAGATGGTACCTATGGCTCATGCTCCAATTGTGGTCAGGAGATTAGCCTCGAACGACTCAAGGCCTATCCGGCAGCCAAAACCTGTTTACAATGCAAGTAGTTTCTTTATAAGTTCGGGTGAACGTGGGATGGAGAAAAAAAACAAACTAAGCTTTCGAGAGGTATTTTTCGCCTGGCTGCTCATCGCTAGTCAGCTTTTGACGCCATTAACGGCCCTGGCTTCACAAGGGCAGTGTTCCAGTGGTCTCCTTGGTGGCGCGACTGGGGGTGGTATCTGTACCGTTGACAGCGATGGCGACGTGGACTGTCTCACTCTCGAGGATATGATTGGCTGCACACTGGACACTGTTGGTATGGACAAGACAGCAGTGCAAAACGCCGGCCAACAGTTCAACGCCTCCCAGAACAAAAGCAGCATGCAAGCTCCCACTCTCCGGGTGGTCATCACCCCCACCGATCCCAAGCAAGGGGAGGAGGTAGTCGCTAAGGCCC
>SCTJ01000017.1 GCA_004297805.1 Patescibacteria group bacterium
CGATGTTCTCTACGCAAAAGGAAAACATCATCCTGGTAATCGAAAGTCGGGAATTCTCAGATACGCATCGGGCGTATTTTGAGATGTTGTGGCAATTCCTCGGACAACAGAAAGGGAGGTAGGCAATGAAAAAGACGGAGAAAACGACTCTGAAGAAGATGACTCTGGAGAAGTTCATACGGATCAATGGGGAAGAGGGGATCTCGAGGAGTCATGCTGAAGGTTTGTGGAATTCCATGCCTTCGGAGGCGTGGGATATGCTTTGGGATACCCCGGAGGTTGAGGAAAGGTTGCGCGGAATTGCGCGTCGGCATGCCGGAGGGTTCAGGATGGCGGAGCTTAACCCATACCCCGGACTTTTCTGATCATCTTCGAGAAGTAAAGTTGAAACGAAGGGGAGTTGCGGAAAATCGCGGCTCCCTTTTCATTTGCATATTATATTTGGATTCGGTCGGAGATAGGTGTATAAGAGTTTGAAGCGAAGAAATTATTCTAAAACGTCGTTTCAAAATAATTTTTTATGATAATTTAAAGTTAGCGCTGGTTTGCAAGGTTTTCCAGCCATCTTTCAACTTCTTACGTTTGGGGGCGGTCATTTTGTTCCAGCGGAAAAAGCCAGCCGCGGAAATCATAGCGGCGTTATCCATGCAGTAATCAGTAACTGGCAACTCATAATTGGTACTTTTGGGAAGATTATTTTTGATGGCTTCACCGAGTTGTTTACGCAGTTCCTGATTTGCTGAAACGCCACCGGCTAACAAAATAGTTTTAGGCCTGTGTGTCTTGGCAGCGGAAATTGTTTTGGAGACTAATACGTCAATTACAGCTTGCTGAAACTCGGCGCATATTTTCGGTTTTAATTTTTCAAGCTCGGATTTCGGGATTTTTTTGACTAGATATAGTACGGCGGTTTTGAGACCGGAAAAGGAAAAATCAAAATTTTTGGAATTCATCATCGGACGAGGAAGGCGCATATCGCATAACGCATATCGCATAGCGTTTTTTGTTTTGCGTTCCACGTTTTGCGTTCCACGTTTTGCGTATTTGGCAACAGCCGGTCCTCCCGGATATCCAACATTCAACATTCTGGCGACCTTATCAAAAGCCTCACCAGCGGCATCATCTAATGTTTGCCCAATTATTTTGTATTGCAGATGATCTTTCATTAGAATCAGTTGAGTGTGTCCGCCGGAAACAACCAAGGCCAAAACTGGGAATTTAATTTTTTTTCGTTTCGAGTGTTGAGTTTTTAGTTCTAGATTTTCGCTAATGAAATTGGCGTAAATATGTCCCTCAATATGATGAATGCCGAGCAAGGGTTTCTTCCAAGTGTAAGCCATGGCCTTGGCGAAGTTGGTTCCGATGAGTAGTGCTGGAATAAGGCCGGGGCCATGGGTCACGGCAATCAAATCAATCTTTTCCGGTGTTAAATGCGCTTGAGACAGGGTTTTTGACAGGACAGGTTGAATATTTTTCAAATGTTCCCGGGCTGCGAGGTTTGGGACAACCCCACCCCATTTTGCATGAAGGGCGACCTGTGAAGAAACAACACTAGCTAAAACCGTTAACTTTTTTCCCGAAACCCTTACGATTGCAGCGGCCGTTTCATCACAAGATGTTTCGATGCCAAGAATTATCATAACAACTTGATTTAGCCGCAAAGCGGCAGTATTATTGGAAGGCAATAACTATCGTATATACATTGTGCGGAAAAAGGCTGTTCCAGTCAAGGAAATGAGCGATAGCCAGTTGGTGACGGCAATTGTGCGTGGCAAAAACCCCGATCTCTATCGAGAGGTTGTTCGGCGGTATCAAAGAAAGCTGTTCAGCTACCTCTATCGATTGCTCAGTAACAAGGAAGAAGTTGAAGATGTTCTGCAAAATGTGTTTGTGAAAACCTTTCGTAATCTAAAGAAGTTTGATACGCACAAAAAATTCTCATCTTGGATTTATCGGATTGCGCACAACGAAGCGGTTAATGTGCTAAAGCGACGTAGCCGCAAACAATTTGTTTCTTGGGAGGATTTGACTAAGGGTGAAGTTAAGGTCGAGGCCAGAAGCGAAGAAGACTCCCCGTTTGAAGGTTGGATTAAAAAAGAGTCGAAGGAAGAAGTGCTGAGAGCTATTCAGGAATTGCCGACTCAGTATCGGGAGGTTCTAATTTTGCGTTATCTCTCCGAATGGTCATATCGCGAGATTGGTCAGAAACTGAAGAAGCCAGTTAACACAGTAGGAACGCTCCTTAACCGCGCCAGGCATCGGTTGTTATTAATTGTTTTGGCCAGTCGCTTGACTACGAAAAAAAGACTCTAATTTTTACGGAAATAATTTTTTAGAAGCTACTTTCCGTTCGATTCCCCAAGTACTATTATATAAATTTAAAAGCTCCCTTCCTGGGAGCTTTTAAATATCATGTAGCCCTACGGGGAATCGAACCCCGGTTATCAGGATGAAAACCTGGCGTCCTAACCACTAGACGATAGGGCCGTGTGGTTATCTTACTTCCAAATTCAAACTTGGTTCAGTATATCAGTCCGATGAATAAATTTCAAGGGAGGCTGGCAGTGGGTCAATAAAACACACCCACGCCCGATAGCATATACTATGATTTAAGGAGGCGGGTGTCAATCGGTACGAGTATTGACCAATTAGACCGAGAGGCCTACACTGTGGGGAACCTTCACAATTCAGAAACCAATAGCGAATCCAAGAGAAAGCGAGGCGGATTATGCTGGATCGTTACGCGTTGAGTCGGGGTGGCTCGCTCATTGAACGAGCGGCCATAGACAACAACCTGTGGTTGACGCTGGTGGCTATCCACTTCGTCAGCTATCACTACCTCGAGGTTGGCGATTCGCGAGTCGACCTGCTCACAAATGCCTGTCAGTCGCTGCTCAGGCACGGAGTGGTGGACGATGCCACGCTAGCCAGTATGCTGCTCTGCCGGATCACCGATCACACCCATGTCACACAGCGAGACGTGCAGGAGGTGTTCGGGAGCGTGATCGCCGAGAAAGCGATTGCACTGGCTCAAAGAGTAGCAGACGTCGCCGAGTTGGATCTGCCGTGCCTGAATGGGCTGATTGAGTCGCAACAGCCCAATGTCGCGCTAGCTTCGGAACGGTATCCGTTTGGGCGCGACATGGTCTTTCTCGAGCGGTTGGCGATTGACAATGGCTGGTGGTCGTTTCTGCTAGCTCTGCACTTCGCCAACAAGCAGTACTGGAAGATGAAGCGCGACGACGGCTCGGACGAGATTGAACATTCGGCCAGCGTCTGCTGCGGTATCAACGATCGCGGTGTAGCTACCGAGCGCCGGCTCAAAGAGGGAATTCTCCATGACATTTTGGAGAATACCATCATCACATCTCTGGAGCTGGAAAGGCTGTTTGGCAAGGACACGCGGGCGGATGTCGAGCGAATATCGAAGAAGCCCGAACACAAAGCCTCGCCAGCAGTGTATTTCGACGAAGTGTTTGGTTCACCTGACTCGGCGGCCGTGAAGGCGGTCGACCAGGAACGGGTGGTTAGCAACATGATCCAGGTCTATCTGATCGAGCGCATGGAGCGCAAGATCCAAGAGATCAGACAGTGGATCCTGCCTAGGATGAAGGATGCTCGCAACAAGTTTCCGGAGCTCAAGGGGTTGTTCTTCAGTAGCCGCTATCTCATTCGCTCAGTCGTTGAAGGGGCGGAGCGGTATTGCCAGGTGGCGCGGATTTCAGCCGGAGCCTTCTTGGCCGCTAGAAAGACCACTCGGCTGGTTGTCGCCATGGAGGAGGACACCAAGGCACTCGCGGCGTCTATCCGGCGGGGCGCATGGGATGAGGCGGATCGGCTGTCTAGAGGGCTGGAGAGTCTAGTGGCTGAGGCAAAAGCTTCCCAGGAGGAGGTCAAGCTACAGGAAGGGCAGTTCTCCAAGCTGGTCAAGTTCGAGAACAGCCCGCTGAATTAGAGGATCACAGGGCCTGGAGATGAACATCTCTCCAGGCCCTGGTCATTTTGTGTACGAGTATTCTTGTATAGTCTGGCGGGACTAGAAATTGCAGTCAGTCGTCTGCCCGCAAATCAATGGGTTGAGTTTGTCCGGTTGATTATCAATACCTGGACTTAGATTACGGGACTTGCTCTTAGCGCTATTGGGAGTCGTGTTGGCTTGTGGCGGAGTAGATGGCGGAGGAGGATTTGTGTTCGGAGGAGTAGGATTGATCGGTTGAACGTTAGTCACTTGATTATTGATGATAGTGTATAGCTGATTTCCGTCCTCAGCATAATAGGCAATTTGCGAACCGTCGCTACTAAAATAAATGGTTGTGATTTCTGCATAGCGTTTGCCCTCGGCAGTGTTAACTATGACAAAAGTTTTTTGCCCTTCCTCAGCTCGATAGACAATGTTTTGGCTATCGGGGGTGAAGGAAAGGAAAGTAACTCCGGCTTCAGTTTCGAGAGTGCCAATGTCTTGATAAGTCTTGCCCTCAACACCGTTAATAATAACCAGGCTGCCATCGCTATTCTCTGCGAGATAGGCGAGTATCTTGCCGTCCGGGCTAAAAAGAATTTGTTTGATGTTTAGGTAGCGATTCTCTTGAGGGGTATTATCAACCACGACAAACTCCTGATTGTCGAGGGTAGCACTGTAGGCGAAACGAGTCCCATCCGGGCTAAAAGTTGGATTGTCAACCGCATCATAAAGGGCGCTCTTCTGATCGCCAATCAGCACAGCCCATTGATCACCCTCCTGGACTTTATAAATTTCCGTGTCCCCGTTCTTGGCAAACAGAATTTTGTTGGCTGGATTGTCAAAGGGAGAAGTTACGTTGCTTGGGGAAACTGACCTGCCGAGGCGTTTCTTGATGATGTCTGGGATGAAATAGGAAATGCGCGGGTCGTTCAGTTGAAAAATGAAGAAGAGAGGAACGAGCGAGGCTAAAAGTAATAGGAGGGTCAAGAGTAGTGGGTTAGATTTTTTGGTTTTCATATTATTTTTATACTAGCTAAACGAGTTAGATAAATTATATTAACAGACTATACCGCAGTGGGTGACAACCTAGTTTAGTCCGCCGAGAGTAATAAAGGTCAAAGCGTAAATAGAGAGAGAAATTCCCAAAAAGAAGAAAACAACCTTGGTATATTTGAAGCGAGTAATGGCCGCTGTACCAAGGAGCCCAGCTATTCCGGTAATCAGGGTAGCAGCCAAGCCGAAAGCCAGACCGATGGAATAGAGGGAAGTTAAAAGGCTGGCGAGGGCGATGCTTTGGAAAAGTTTGAATGCTGGCTTGTCGTACCGGTCGCCGAAGGCCAACAAAAATAAGAAAATAACTACGGTTTCAATGGCAGTGGCTAATCCGAATTGATTTAGGGTTACAAAGCGTCTTTGCGGATCAACTGCTGACAGGTGCTGACTTTGCATACAAGCCTTCATCCAGTGCTCCTTGCTGGCGATGGTGTTGGCCCAGCTGGCATCCACGCCAGTGCCCTGCTGGATATTCAAGAGGTCTGTGCGGCTACGAGAGGCAGCATCAAAGCAAAAGGCAGTCGGTTGATAAACGAGTTTCCACCAAGAGACGAGTGATATGGCTAAGATTAAGCTAACAGTTAAAGCAAAAAGTCGGCCATCTCGGCTGTCGCGACTGTCTTGTTGTCTGCGAACCTGACGCTGTTCATCTGGCGTGCGTGGGTCAGGAAAGACATTTATTTTTCCTAAACTATTTTTAATCATATCTCCTATTGGCACTATTATAACACAAGAAGTAGCCAGGGGCGGAATATTTGGAGCAGTCAGGGGACTATGTATTATCGGTGCGAATGGGGGATGAGCAGAAGCAGAAGTGTTAATAACCAGCCATGCTAGAAAGCGGTTGTCTCTATTGGCACGTTGTATTCAGAAACTCTTGTAACGTCGGAGTGATTAAGGTGTCTTTGGGGTCGCCTACGGACGCATTGACCCCCTCATGATCTAGAGTCGGCGTTTCAATGAGTGTGGCGAGGACGCCAGCTTGCTCTAGTTTTAGCTGAAAAGCTTTGGCACCGCTAATCCTAACTTCATTGCCACGGGTGACGATGAAAAATGAAGGAATACTTTTGCCAGCCGAGACATGATTTATAGGAGAGGCCTCGGGCCAGGAACTCTCATCTGTCCCAAAGGCTGGCTGATAGATTTTTGTGTTTTCGGCAGCTTTGGCGCTAACGTTATATCCCTCAGTGTCCAATGATACTGCGCACCTGAAGGTACTCAGGGGCAAGCCAACCTCAGCTAGATACTTTTCATCAGTGGACACAGAGGAGATTATCCCGCCGCCGGCCGAATGACCCATGATAGTTATTTTGGTTGTGTCGGCACCATAGTTAGTCGCATTGTCATAGACAAACTTTACCGCTGCGGCCACATCCTGGTTAAAGACTGGATACGTAACTGCCGGTGCGAGTCGGTAATTGACGCTGACAAAAACATACCCATGACTAGGGAAATAGGTGGCTTTATTTTTAATCTGTCCGCCTTTGTCCCCAATTTGCCAGCCGCCGCCATGCACATAGATCATCAGGGGATGGCTGGTGTTGCAACCCCCTTTGGTTTTGGGAGTGTATATATCTAGGCTGAGCAAGTTTGGATCAACCCCGGGCACCTGTTTGTAGACCCGGGTGTCTTTGGTGGTGCCTATAACCGTGCAGTCGCCCAGATCTTGGATGGGCTGTAGGGCGGTCGATAGAGCACCTTGATTGAGTTTTGCCTTCCCTCTTTGGAGTTGTCTGAATTGTCGCAGTCCAATCAAGAGCGAAACAGCGGCCACCACGACAATAGTAATAATAATGATTTGCTTAGGCTTCATATTTTTAGATAGGAGGTTAATTGTTTACCGAGTTATTTTATCATGAAATCCCCCATTGCTGTAGTCAGAAGAGCGCCTGAGTGTATGCACCGAGCTTTTTGTGCTAGAATGAAAAAATGTTTTTAAGAAGTATTTAACTGGTAAAAGCTATGCAAAAAATGCAGGAGGTGTTCGATCAAATCCAAGAGCTTAAAAAAACACGCAAAGAAATCGGTCGAGAATATCGGGATGCGTTGTCGCAAACAGGCGGTTACGAAGACCTAAAAGAGGAGCTCAAGGTCTTGCGCGAGAAAAAGAAAACATTAGAAACGGGGGTGCAAGCCGAGCTGGGAGCGCGTTACGAACAATTTGAGAAGACCAAATTGGAGATTGAAAGTCTGGAACAAATGTTGACTGACATCGCGATGACGACCCTCATGAGTGGCGAGAATATTAATTTGAAAGACAAGAACGACGTGGAATACGAACCTTCCTACAAAATTACTTTCAAAAAAATTAACTAGGTGACTGTCGAATTAGCCAAAATGACTCTGCCGGTAGCCGGCCTGGAAGTTAAAGTTTGATAGAATGAAAAGGACAAGATCTTTCTAGAAGTTTCTCTCGAGCTCTTTTGTTAGGGAGTTGAATGTGTCAGAGGGCGTGTAGATAACGGGATTTTCACCTTGAGTGGGACGTTCAAATATTTGCGAATCTTCCATTAGCCAGGCAGAAGGGACATCGTGTCTGGTTCTGAGTAGTTTATTTTTCGCTTTACGCTCTCTTAACAATGATGTTGGCACATCAAGATAGATTAAAATACTTTCCGTGTCGACCTCTTTGGCAGCGGAGCGCAGATCATCGCGCTGGCGCAGGAACAAACAATTGTCGTCAACAACCGCGGAGTGGCCATCTAGCAACTGGTTCTTGACTCCCTGGATGACGAGTGGCCAAAGATTATTCCACAGATTTTCATCAGCCTTCTCGGGTGTATTTTCGAGGGCCAAGATTTCTTCAGTCGCAAAATATATCGCATCACGACCAACAATTTTGGCTTGGTAGCGCTCGGCTATTTGTTTGGCTAGCGTCGATTTTCCAGAGAAGGCCTCGCCACAAAGAATAAAGAGTTTTTTGACGTTCATCGCTTTCAAGTTAAGGGGGTAAAATTATTGGACTGGATTTTGGTTCAAAGGCAACGTGACCCAGAAGGTCGTTCCTTTGCCCACGGTTGATTGGAAACTGATGGTTCCTCCAGAAAGACCAACTAAGGACTGAGAAATAAAGAGACCAAGCCCAGTTCCATCGGTGAATTCAGTCTGGACGTTGGATGCTCGGAAGAAACGTTTGAAAATATCCTTCTGTTCCTCTTGAGGGATGCCTAGTCCGTTATCGGTTATTTCGATTACTAAACTTTCTCCAGCTTTCTTCGTTGAAATACCAACTTTTCCTTTTTCGGGGGTGTATTTCACTGAGTTGGAGATAATATTAGTGAGAGCCTGTTTGATTAGGTTGTTGTCCACCGATATTTCTGGAACATTCTTGGCTAATTTCAGAGACACGGCGAGTTCCTTCGAACTAATCTGAGGCTCTAGATCCTGGAGGATAGATTTAAGGACAGTTCCAATGCTTGTCAATTTGGTGTTTAAGTTGATTTTACCTGTTTCGATATGACTTACGCTTAGAAGATCGCCAATCAAAAACATCAGTCGCTTGGTCGAAGCATAGGCTGTCTTCAAAAAATCACGCTGCTTTCTGTTCAGCTTCCCATTTTTGGGGTTAAGCAGCAGCTCAATTAGCCACTTGATTGAGGTGAGTGGTGTCCGGAGCTGATGAGAGGTCAATGAAACGAAGTCGCTTTTTGCTTTTTCAACCGCTTTTTCCTCGCTGATGTCGCGACAGATAGAGACAAAGAAAATAACAGCTCCATTTTCATCGACGATGGGAGTGATAGAGAGCCTGACTTCTAATTCTTTCCCAGCCTCAGTCATGGTCAGCAGGTCGCTAGTAAAATTTTTCTTGTCGTATTTTATGGTTCTCCAGAGACGGTCGATGAATGCCTGACCCATCAAGCCTTGCCACATATGCCTCACATCCTCTCCGACTTGGCAGGTCGCGGAGACCGCCTTGGCTGCACTATTTAAATAAAGAATCTTGGCCTCCGGGTCGGTGATCGTCACATAGTCCGAGGCGTTGTCCAGCGCCAGCTTGAATTTTTCCAGATCGTGGGTCAAAATATGGAGCTCATTGTTCTTTTTGTCTAGTTTCCCAAGCGTCTTCTCTAACCGCTCTTCTTGGGCACGAAGTTCAGCATTCTTCTCGGAAATGATTTTCACCTGTCCCGACAGAAGATCACCGTTTTCCTTAAGCTGTTGGTAATTTTTGGCTAGCTTTTCTGACATACCGTTGAAATTTTCAGTTAGCTTGCCAATCTCGTCGTTTGACCGAAAGTTTGATTTCTCTCCATAACTTCCTGCCGCTATTTTTCGAGAAGCCGAAACCAGCGATTGGACCGGAGCGAGGACAGTTCGATTAATAAGAACAACAAGCAAAAACACAAAGATCAAAAAGACAATGCTGATGATCGTCGATTCCGAGAGTAACAATCCCTGTCCGATTGCCAAAAACTGATTTACATTCTGGATAATAACTAGAGTGGCTACGCCTTGGTTGGCTCTGTTTAAGATATGAAAGCCAGAACAAGTGTATTGATCACCGTTGAAGCTAAATTCATGGAGTAGACCAGGATCTTTGAGAAATGTATCTGGATCGATTCCATTAAAACAAGCATTTCTTAACTCGATGCTTCCGGTATCAGAGATGAGGACATTTCTGGGTAATTCGTTCCAATTATCAACCAATCCTCTTTTTTGTCGGATAGC
>SCTJ01000174.1 GCA_004297805.1 Patescibacteria group bacterium
CTGCATCAAGGGTATAGTTACCCGTAGTCGTAGCAAGGATGGTAATTCTATCGTTGCCACCGTTTGTAGTAATTGTATTGATTGGAGCAGTTGTCGATGCTGTTATAACATCTGCATCAGCACCCGTTATAATAGTCTGTGCACCTGAAGTAGATGTTGCTGTTACTCTGACAGCATTTGTACTTGTACTTGTAATAGATTGCGCACCTCCAGCGGAGGTTGCTGTCACTGCGACAAGATGTACACCATTACCACTCCCATCACCAATAGTCTGCGCACCCGCTCCCGTGGTCGTTGCTAACACTGAAGCAAGACCGACACCTTTAATATTCAACGCACCGGCACCGGATGTTGCGCCAGTCACTGCGGTAACACCTGAACCCGTTACAATAGTCTGCGCACCGTCTACGGATGTTGTTTTAAGTGTTGCCGCCCCAGTAAACGTAGTCATGGTCAGGTTAATCGCACCTGCCCCGGATGTCGTTGTGGTCAGATTTACACCTGCGGGCGCGAACGCAGCTTGAAACGCGGCACCTGTGGTAATAGTTTGTGCGCCATCACCTGTAGTGTTAATCACAATCTTTTCGATATTGCTAATATGAGTCCAAAGGTCGTCAGGCGGTGTGATAGCAACATTCAGAAGATGGTCAATCTTCAGCGTATCTATACCCGCGCTACCATTGAGAAAATCGTTAGCACCAAATGTATCAGTTACAGCAGCATCATAGGTGCCCTTAAAAGTGTCGTCACCTATAGTACCCGTTATATTGTCCCCGCCTGTAGTGAGCGTGAAAGTGACCATAAACACGCCTACCCCTGCAAGGGCAGTGAAAGTTGAACTTGAAGCCACAGCTCTTGTACTTATAGGCGATTCAGTTCTCCCACTCACAGAATCGCTCAGACAATTAAAGCAAGCTTCATAAAGTTGTTTTACTGCATTGGTATTAATACTCATTATTTTCTCCTAAGAAAGGTTTCAACGTTTATAACGATCCTGCATCGTGGATTCAATCAATTGTATCAAAACCACTGACCCGAACGTCATCAATCATTTGCTGTTTATCCTCTTTTTTTCAAAAGTTCTCTGTACGCTAACAAACATATCAAGCAGACTTTTTGGCTCTTTAGGACTTCAAGTAGAACACAAACCTATTAAAAATCAGCGTGTTAAAACGTTTTTAGACAGAT
>SCTJ01000151.1 GCA_004297805.1 Patescibacteria group bacterium
CATTCACGATCTGCCCGAGGAAGAGAAACCGCGCGAAAAGCTCATTTCGCAGGGGCCTGAAGCCTTGAGCATTCGGGAGCTCGTGGCTCTGGTATTGCAGGTCGGCACGACCAAGGAGAATGTTCTGGAGATGTCCGAGCGCGTGGTCCGCGGATACGGCGAGGAGAGTGTCCTCTCGGAACGCGATCCAAAGCGCCTATCCGAAGGAGCCGACATACCCCTCACGAAGGCCTGCCAGTTGGTGGCCGTGGGAGAGCTTGGACGCCGCCTATTCGAAAGACACGAGGAGGGCTTCACCGTGATCAGAACCGCCAAGGATGTCTACGGGTACCTCTCCGAGATGCGCAACCTGCCCAAGGAATACCTTCGGGGGATATTTCTAAACAGCAGGAATCGCGTCATACGCAACGAGGTCATATCCATCGGTACGATCAATTCGAACATCATCCATCCGCGCGAGGTATTCCGTCCGGGCATAGAATCCGGCGCCGCCGCGGTCATCCTGGTCCACAATCATCCGTCGGGAGAAGTTACGCCATCAGCGGAAGACGTCGAGATAACCAAACAGCTCGTCCAGGCCGGGAAGATCCTGGGCATAGCCGTTCTCGACCATGTCATCATCGCCAAAGACGCGTTCGCCAGTGTGAACGCGGATTATAACTAGCATGATCAGAGATTATCAAATAGTTTCCCCGTCGCTAGACGGGATTTTGAGGCACGAGTGTGTGGAGTATGAGGGACTGCGCCGGCCGGCGGATATAATGCGGATACTCGATGGTCCGGCAGGTAAGGGCGCCTACGGTAAGAGAGATGTCCGCGACGAGAAGGACCGCAAGGTCATAGAGGATTATTTCCACGACCTGTACGCCATATTCATGAAGCGACTGGCCCATTTCCTAGTGGAATCGGAATCCTCCGATGAAGATACGGTCAAACTGCAGGCAATGCTTCAGGAAATGATCAAGGTGAAGAGGTTCGTGGGGAGGGGGAAGGTGGTGGAGGAATCATAGGATACTTACAATAAAATAGCATGCTTAAAGAACTCAAATTGGGTCGAGTCGTGGTTTTTGTCGACTCCGCGAATATATTCTATTCAGAGAAAGCGTTGGGTTGGAAGATATCTTATGAAAAATTGAAAAAGTATTTTGACGGAGAATGTATCAGCTCAAAGGTCTTTTTCTATGCCGCTATTGACGAGGCCAACATAGATCAGCAAAGGTTCATAGGCAAGGTCAGATCAGCGGGTTTAACAGTTATCACAAAACCAGTAAAGAGGATAAGAGGATCGTCCGGATCGGTACGATTGAAAGGAAATGTGGACGTTGAATTGTCGATGGACATATTGGATAAGCGTGATGAGTATGACACAGCGGTGCTCATGTCAGGAGACAGTGATTTTGCCCCAGTAGTAGACAAGATAAAGTCTCTCGGTAAGAGAATAATCATCATGTCCACGAACGATCGTGTTTCAAAGGAACTTCTCGACCGTGGAAAGTACATCAATATCAAGAAGTTAAGAGACGTTATCGAGTTGACTGATAATCCCTAAAAAAAGACCCCCCCCGCTTGCGGCGGGGG
>SCTJ01000120.1 GCA_004297805.1 Patescibacteria group bacterium
AGAGGATGCCGTGTTCTGCACCCGCCCCTTTCCAGCCTGAGTTGCGCTAGCGGTTTTCTGTGCCCGCGCCTTGCCGGTTTGGGTTTGCGACGCGGTGACTCTGAGACGGGACTTCCCCGGTTGCGTCTGAGGGCTAGTCACTCGTACGTCCGCTACCGCGGATTGAGTCCTGAGAGTAGTTACACGGACGTCACCCTTACCGGGCTGAGTCTGAGTTGCTGTCTTTTGCGCTCTCGCTTTGCCTAGTTGCGTTTGGCCGACTGTTGTCCTGACTCTGCCGATTCCGGGCTGGGTGCGGGGTTGCGTCACGCGGACATCCGACCTTGCAAGCTGCGTCTGTGCCGTCGTGTTTCTGAGATCGGCCTTGCCGGACTGCGTTT
The DNA here is from genome assembly GCA_004297805.1 of Patescibacteria group bacterium. Taxonomy (GTDB): domain Bacteria; phylum Patescibacteriota; class Minisyncoccia; order Moranbacterales; family SCTJ01; genus SCTJ01. Next base: position 381 of record SCTJ01000120.1, read on the forward strand.
TGGTTGTGGTTGCCTGGGCACGTGCCTTGCCCAGTTGCGTAGCGGAGGAGGTTATCCTGATCCTGCTTTTACCCGTCTCGGTCTGAGCAGTCGTAACGCGGATGTCCCCCTTGCCGGGCTGCGTCCTCGCCGTCGTGGCCCGCACATCCGATTTCGCGGTGATCGTCTGCGTGGCAGTCGTATTGCTGCTTACGTTAGCCACGCCGAACTGCGTCTGCGTGGTTCGCAGAGGGCCGTAGGAGCGGAACGCCGAGCGTAGTTGGTGGAAGGACATATCAGTGGATCAGCGTGCTATACCAGGACGAAAGCGGCCTGGACGAACGATGTTAACAGGGACTGTCCTAGATCCCGGCGGAACATATGTGATTACCAATTTAGGGTCCGTGGAGACGCCTGCCACATCAGCCGAATCCCCGGCCAGTTGTGAATTAGCCAAGCTAGCCCATGGTGGCGCGGAAGCTGCTACATCGTAGTTTGCATTGCGCAGTCCGAACTTACTTATTCCACCAATAGCTATATTACTTAGACCAGATGCGTTCAAGATAAAGTCATTATAACCCGTCGTTGACCATCCGCTGTAAGCGATAGCGGTTGAAAATGCCGTAGAACCGAAATTCCCGTAGTCGGCAAAATTTATTTCAGTATTGCTGGCCGTGCCGGAAGAGTATATGTTTGTATCGGGACTAGCAGACAACTGATCTGTCTTATTGTTGCCGTTAACTGATAACGTTGCAGACGTTATCGAACTGCCAATAGGAATTGACCCGGTATCGAATAACAATATATATCTGATAAGAAACTTCCACTGGTTCGATACACTGTCCCCTGTCATGTATGCACCATATGCGACAGTACCATTGCTATTGGATTCATTGCCTGCGCCAGCGATAATACTCGTCCATGCTTCCCCGGACCCGGTAGGGAGATTGCGATCCACAAACCCGTCAACCGTTGTCGTCTCTGGGTCTGCATCCGGATATGAGGTGAGAGTATTAAAACCGAAGGATAGATATGGAGCGAAGCGGTCCGCAATGGCGGCATCCCATAGGTGCAAACACCACCAGATAGGACGCAACGAAAAGTAGAGACGTTTGGCGTATTTCCAGTGACCGCGTATGTCAGCTATTAGCGATCCGCAATCGCCTTGCACCACATAGTAATGTGGACCTAACTCTACAATACTGTAGCCGTAACCTATATCATACGGTCTGATCCTTAAAATCCAACGAAATAGTCTGCCTATAACCGGTGCATTCAAAAGCCGTAACAGCACTTGTTGGCGCAGCACAAACCACTCCGGACCAAACGCCTGCCAATGAGTGTCAGGGTGAGGCATCATAGCGAGCATATAAATTTTTCCATTGGTAGACCTATCGCAAGATAATCAAAACTGATCCAGACTGTCGCGGTGTACTCACGGTGGTAGCCTGCACGGTGGCCTGCGCGCCAGACAAGAACGTCAACGGTGGTGAATAGACGCCATCATTGTCTATCGAACCCACGCCGTTGGAGACAGTCCACGTGATTGGAACTGACACTCCGGAAAGATCAGAACTGAACCGCTGCGTAGTGCCTGCATGAACGACCACCGCGACATCCATCGAATTCGGCTTCTCGATCGCCTCGAAGTCAAGGACCTGATACGGTGCAGTACGGACGTAGACGTTAACTCCAGACTTGGCACCCGTCAGCGAAAGACACAGCGCGAGGAAGACTGCGAGAACGATAAAAAGACTTGACCATCTCATTTTAGAACTTCCTCCATCATCATCAACTTAGCCTGCTTCCGCCCATAGCCCTCAATACCAATTTTTGAGTACACCTTGAGGCAGTGGGCATAGAATGCCTTAAGAGGAATCCTCAAGATGGAAGCCGCAATGTTCTGCTTAACACCCGATCTCAGCAACTGATAGACTTCCCATTCCCTGTCAGAGAGTAACGTAGAATATGAATGGAACCGCCGTGGGAACCCATCACGCTTCCTGATTCGCGGCTTCCTCATCTGATCTTCTCCGTCACGCTAATCCCGCTCGGGGCGGTCACGTGCTCGTAATTATTCAGGGTGGTCCATCCCCACGTGAGGATGACTTGGCCCGCAGCGCCTCCGCCACCGGCACGATTGGTGTTAGTGCCCGCGCGTCCACCGCCTCCGCCTCCTCCTGGGGCTGTTCCGTCTGTTCCCGCGCTGCCGTTCCCTGTGGTGATTCCGGCCGCGCCGCCGTCTCCGCCAGGGCCGCCGGTTCCGCCTGTCGTCACGCCACCGCTATTGCCGATGGCATATGGACCGGCACTCTCACCGCCACCGCCACCAGAAGCGCCCCCGGAGCCGGTTCCGCCATCGCCACCCTTGAACGAGATCACGCCCGCTCCTGTTGAGGAGCCCGTGGTCGATGCGGTACCGCCCGCCGTGCTCGTGCTGTTAACAGTCGCTATGGCACCGCCCGCTCCGCCGTCCGCTACCAGTGTTCCGTCATCAGCCGGGAAGGATGAGGGATTGCCTTTACTGCCTAGCGTATCAGCGCCTGCGATTGCGGCACCGACCACCACGGCATAGATCGCGTCAGCAGTTACTTTGCAAATCTTCTGGACGTAGGTGCCACCTGAGCCTCCACCGCCGCCGCTTGGATTTCCGTCCGCAGCGCCACCGGAGGACCCGCCCTGCCAAAGCTGCACCAGAACGTACTTCACCCCTCTCGGACAAGTCCAGTTACCATTAGCGCTGAAGGTTTGAGTCTCAGTTGCCACGGCGTTTAGTTCAGCGCTTCGATGGTGTAATTCAACCCGATCAGGGTGAGCGCGGTAGTCGATGGCGTCACGGTCACTGAGAGCGCCGTGTCCGCCGTCATGTCAATGGTCGCTGTGGCGGGGGCGAGTACACCGCCAACCGTCATCGGGGTAACCGCCGCGGCTCCAGTCGCAGATGCAATGGTGGGCGCCACACCCGCATGCATTCGGCAAATCCCGTTGGCCATTACGGTGCCTGTCGAGCCGTTGCTGCGTACTTGGATCAGCACTTCGAAATCCCAAACCGCAGCGGTGGTGCTGGCGACCGTCGTGATCGCGGCGGTCTTGCATAGCAAAGTGCCCGCCACGCCGCCCCAACGCACCCCGAAGATCGCGGTCGGGGTGGACGCGGTCGTTGTCCACTGGCCAATGCAGCGCAACCGGAGGCAGCGCCCGTCCTGCATAAAATTCGCCGGGATCGTCACGTTAGGGAACAAGATCGTCTCGACGTTCGCGGAATTGACGGATGCACCCGAGGCCGTTGCCCACGTCAGTGTTTCTTCCCAGTACTGTCTCGACATTCAAGCTCTCTTTCTAAAACAAAATCAGCGTCACCGGAGGCGCGCCGGAGTTGATATCCTTCCAGCCCATGTGGTACTCACACTCGGCCCCTACTTCGCAGCCGCCTTGGAAGTGACGACGGACGCGGCGGAAGTAAGTAAGGCGCAACTGGGCGCCGGTCGGCGGAATTTGGACGAAGAAGGGTCGCCCGTCAACCTCGAAATGACCGTCGCGGAGATCGACCGCATACATCGCGCCGGGTTTCCTGCCCTCATCCTCGCCGATCAGCGCGAAATATTCGATATCATCGCGGACGAGACAGCTCCCGTTTTCGTCACAGAGCGAGTCGCCGTTCTCCGCGTGCTGGCACAGGTCGTAGAACGCGGAGCGCCGCGCATCGAAAACCGAAACGTCGTCTAGGGACTGAAAGTATTCGGTACCGTCGGAGAATCGGCAACCGAACAAGTAGCAGAGGGCAAGGGCGGCGGATGGCATTCAGTGCTCCACTCCACAAAGCAGTTCTTCCAGCGACTCATCAACAGACGCAGGTTGGTCGTTGGTCTCCACTTCTCCCGCCGGACGGGGCCAATGACTGCTACCCGGCCAGTGCAGTTTGCCGACAAACTCCTCCGTTTCCCAGTTGTCCGTCGTGGCGTAGACGCATATGCTGGTGATTCTCCCGTCCAGTTCGCGGTCGTCTGCACACAGCTTCAGATCGGGACGCTTACTGATCTCGACGACGGCTTCCAGGAAGGTCATTCGATCCCCTTATCCAACTTAGCCGCGTATTCTATCAACAGCATCTCGGCATCATGCGGGAAATAAGCGACATCGACCCCGGCACGGTCAAGATCAAGCATTAGTTGATCGAGAATGCGATGAATCTCTTTGCCGCGTTTAGTCAGCTTTCGCTTTTTCGTGTCACGAGCAGTCTGCTGTGCCGCGTACCGCAGGGAATCTTTGCAAAGAGTATTCGCAACAGAAGGCGTCATTCGATCCCCATCAACTTCTTGAACCGCACGTCGTAAATTTCCTGCTCCTTCGCGGCCATCTCGACCGTGATCTGGCCAGCGTTCGATTTGTGCGCCGCCATATGATCGGCGACGTTCTCCGTCATCGGGAACTTGAGCGCGCGCTGACAGGCGGTGCAGACGGCGACGATTTCGTTGTTCTTGTCCGGACTGCAAGTGTGCGCGGTCTCGGCTTGGCAGCCGGCGCAGAAGATTTGTTTATTGGCGGTGATGGCCATTTGGTTACTCCTCAAATTTCTTCAAATGTGATTTGGAGGCGGCCGCGGCCAGTTTCTCCATCTTTGACTTCGCGCGGCCCTACGTTAAGATAGCTCTGCTCAACAATTTC
>SCTJ01000175.1 GCA_004297805.1 Patescibacteria group bacterium
AAGGCATAGCTATCTACACAAAGTTAACTCATAAAAAATAGTATTATATTAGGATGACAAAAAAACACTCTCAAACATTGACCCACGCTTGGCGAAACGCTACACACAATTAGTAGGGGAATCCTTGAACACCAATGATGCCTTAAGCTCTGGTTTACGCCCATTGCCAACTGAAATCACCAGTTTTGCCAGTACGCAAGCGGCTTGGCGATTTTACAAAAATGACAGCGTTACATTGCAAAAGCTGCAAGAACCTTTATTGCAAACTGCCCATGATAGCTCTGTAACTTATTGTAAAGATTATGCTTTAATCATACATGACTGGTCACGGCTGAACTATCGTAAACACGAAAGCAAACTGGATAAATACCAAATCAGCCATGAAACGGATGTGGGTTACGATTTGCAAAGTTCTCTTTTGATTAGTGACAAAACCGGCTTGCCGCTTGCGCCGGTGGCACAGCGTTTAGTCACGGCGAACGGCAGCTATTCTAGCTATCAAAACAAGGAGTTAGATGAAACTATTGCAAGCCATCTGGACGAAGTGACCACCTGCATTGATTACCTGGAGCAACAGGCTTTTGCTAAACCGTTGGTGCATATCATTGACCGAGAATCTGACTCCGTTGGTCATCTTCGCCAATGGCAAGAAAAAGGTTATTTGTGGTTAATACGCGCCAAAGATCACACGACTGTCACGTTTGAAGAGCAAACGCTGACCTGCCCACAGATTGCAAATAGCTTGTCTTTCAATAAGATACGCGAAGTGAGTTATCATGGTAAACCGCAGTGGCAATGGGTTGCAGAGGCAAATATTATCATTACCCGTGATGCGCATGTGCGGAAAAATCAGAAAAAAACAACGGTTGCTGGAAAGCCAGTTGAAGCACGTTTGGTCGTGAGTCGTGTGATGTCGGATGCGGGCGAGATTCTGGCGCAATGGGTATTAATAACGAATGTGCAAGGCGTTGACGCGAGTGAAATCGCACTGTGGTACTACTGGCGATGGAAAATTGAAAGCTTTTTTAAACTGCTTAAAAGTGCGGGGCAAAATCTGGAGTCGTGGCAGCAAGAAACGGGGCTTGCGATTGCCAAACGCTTGCTGGTGGTGAGTATGGCGTGTGTGACGGTTTGGGAAATCGCCGCTGCCGAAAGTGAGGAAGCCCATTCGTTGTGTGCTTTTTTGATTAAGTTGAGCGGACGACAGATGAAATGGGGGATAAAGTTTACCAATCCAGCATTGCTGGCAGGTTTGTGGGTGTTTCTTTCCATGCTGGAGGTGATGGAAAGCTATTCGCCAGAAGAACTAGCCGTTTTACGAAAAACGGCTAAATCTTTTTTCGGCTAACTTGTGTAGATAGCTATGC
>SCTJ01000018.1 GCA_004297805.1 Patescibacteria group bacterium
GGGGAGATATTGGAAGTCCACGACGTTGAGGCCGAGAAGCTGATCGAGAGAGAGATTGGTAGCTTGGATGTTGTGTTTGAGGCGTTCGTCAGAAGGCGCGGTGGTATCAATGGTGTTTTGGCCGATGTAGAGGACGGTAGAGCCGCTACCGTTGGTGGCGTCGTCGATGAGCGCATTTTGGTCGGCATCGGAGCCGATGACTACACCCTTAGCCACTACTAATCCTCCATAGGCCGGTGAGTTGTCCCCAATACCGACGATACCAGTGCTTATTGTTGTGCCCGTGCCATCGACATTGTTAGCGAAAATCAGATTGCCGATGTTGAGTTGATTTGATCCACCCCCGGCTGTGAGAAGAGTTGGCGAATCGATATCATAGCCGATGATAATATTATTGGAACCAGTGCTGATATTGTCTCCAGCCTGATAGCCCAAGAAAAGATTGTTTGAGCCAGTAGTATTAGCATCTCCGGCATGATAACCCATGGCCGTATTGCCTATACCAAGGGTATTATAATACAAGGAAAAATTTCCCATGCTAACGTTGTAGTTGCCAAGAGTGTTACCCTTGAGGGCATTGTACCCCATCGCCACATTGCCTGTTCCGATGGAATTAGAACTGAGAGCCGAATCACCAAAGGCTGAGTTGTTTTTGCCCTCCGTACCAGTGGTGTTGTATGAAGCTAGCCCGGCATCTATGCCCACGAAAGTATTCCTGTAGGAAGTGCCTCCAGAGCGAATTTCCAAACCAATGGTTCCGTCCGAATTTCTCAAAATTTCCGTAGCGTTTGATGCAGTAATTTCCTTGACTGAGACATTGTCGATGGTTCCCGCCCAAGCAGAGCTGGGAGTAAATCTAAGTGAATTGACATTGGTGGATTTAGTGACCACTGTCTGAGTTTCAGTGCCAGTTTGAGCTCCGAAAGTTCTACCGCCAGATCCTCCACCACTTCCGAAAGATACAGCGAGTGTTCCAGTGGCAGTGGTGTTAATAGCGAAAGTTATTAGATAGGTATGGCCAATGACCGGCGCACTGCTCGTATAGGTGGTGGCTAGACTAAGATAGCCCGTAGATCCGGGTGCATGGACAGCCGTACCACCCGACCACGACCAGTTAGTGCCGGCACTCTGAGTCCAGTTGCCAAGCGATGAAGCAAAATCGGTATTGTCTGTTCCGGTAATCAGTTCCGAATTAATGAACGTCGCATTGGTCACGTCACCCGTAACGTCCAATTTGGCGGTTGGGACGGCCGTGCCGATACCAAGGTAGCTACTAGTGTCATTCCAGATCATTCCCGAAAAAGCCGTCCAGGTGCCAGCGTTGTTGTAGAGCATTTGACCTTCAGTGCCCGATGGCAATGATCCACCACCCAGAGTGTTGAGCGCTATCCAACTTCCACTAGCGTCTTTGTATTCAATCGCTCCGGCATTATCTCTGAGACCATAGCCAGTGGTTCCATCGGTGTCGCCGAAGTTAACGTATGAGCTAGCATCGAGGCCAATATTGCCGGCCACATCCAGAAGATGGTCAGGAGTAGTGTCGCCGATACCCATATAGCCTAGCGTGCTTATGCTTGCGTGAGAAACGTAAATACCACCCGAATTAACCACTACCATCTGTATTTTTCCGTCAGAAGACATGGCATTGGAAATATACAACCTAAAAGTAGCGTCTTTTTGTATCCAAGTGGTACCGTAATCGGTAGAACTATAAATACCGCTTGACCCCAATACCGTCTGGATTTTTCCGTCAGAAGACATGGCAACGGAAGACAAAGAAGTAATATTTCCTTGTACCCAGGTAGTCCCATAATCACCAGAAGTATAAACATACCCGTTGCTAACCGTCGTTGTCTGAATTTTACCATCGGAAGTCATGGCAACGGCAGTATAATTACGGCCGTTAGAATCTTTTTGTGCCCAGGTGATACCGTAATCAGTAGAAACATATACACCTTGTCCTGCAGCGCTTCCGTTAATTACCGCGGTTTGGACTTTGCCGTCTGAGGACATGGCAACGGCTTGATAATCACGAGCATTGGAGTCTTTTTGTACCCAGGTGGTGCCGTAATCGGTGGAAACATAAATACCTTGTCCTGCAACGCTTCCGCTAATTACCGCGGTTTGGATTTTGCCGTCTGAGGACATAGCAACAGCTTGATAATCGCGAGAAGTAGAATCTTTTTGTATCCAAGTGGTACCGTAATCGGTAGAAACATAAACACCTTGCCCGACAGCATTCCTATAAACCAAAGCGGTTTGGACTTTGCCGTCTGAGGACATGGCTACAGAATGATAGTTACGGCTAGTAGAACTTTTTTGTATCCAAGTGGTACCGTAATCGGTAGAAACATAAATACCTTGTCCTGTAACGCTTCCATAAATTACCGCTGTTTGAATTGCTCCATCAGACGACATCGCCCCGTCCCAATAGTTACGACTTGTAGTTTTTGAAACCCACCTGGAACCAAAGTCAGATAAACCTAAGCTGCTCTCACTCAAACCAACTCGACCGAAATACGCACCGCCCTCTAGCTGAGAAAGGAGCATGTTGTCTACAGAAAAGAGCCCTTGCTTAGCGACAGCGGAAGAGGCTGAGTTATAAGTTCCCACCGTTAGTAGGCTATACGGGTTAGTTGTTCCGATGCCGACATTGCCGGCAGAGTAATGGATATCTGAGCCAGAAGTGGCCCATTGAGAATAAAGATTGGTTGTTCCTTGGGTTAGATCGTCAGTCGTGAATGTTGAGAGATCGGTGATGAACCCATAGGAATTATCCCAGTTGGTATTTCCGTCAGTAATATAGCCGATTAGCGAGTGATCACCCCAACTATAGGCAGTGTTCCAATTAGTAATGTCAGTGCCAGCGATGCCAGCGGCAGCACTGGCAGAAAAGATCGGATCGCTTTCTGGTCCACCAGATCCAAAGGATGCCCAACTCCCACCAGAGTTTTTATATTCGATTGCTCCAGCATTGTCACGCAGACCATATCCCGATGTTCCATCGGTGTCGCCGAAGTTGAGGTAGGAGCTGGCGTCCAGGCCAATATTGCCGGCCACATCCAGCAGGTGGTCGGGAGTGGTGTCGCCGAGGCCGACATTACCAAAAATATTCATTCCGCCTTGATAGATATTATTAGTGGCAACAAGATTCTGTTCTGGTTTGCCGGAAGTCATAACATAATTAGGACCGTGAGTGGATACGGAAACAAATGCACCATTGCCGTAGACCACTGATTTCCAAGTTTCATTCATTGGTGTTCCTCGAGTGGTCCAATTAATTCCATCTGGAGAGGTCATGATTTGATTGGTTCCGTCAAAAGAAATCGCCACAAATATTCCATTGCCATAAGTTACTGAAACCCAGCCATTGTTTTCTGCCGCGCTTCTGGATGTCCAAAGGGTTCCATTGGGAGAGGTCATCACCCGATTGGTTCCAGTATTAGCCACAGCCACAAACAGACCATTTCCATATGTCACCGATATCCATTGGTTCGCTTCGGCCTCGCTCTGAGGCGTCCAATTGATTCCGTCCGGACTTGTCATAACTTGATCGGTTCCGACTGTCGCAACCGCCACGAACAGACCATCGCCATAGACTACGGAGATCCAGGCGTTCGCCTCCGCCGCGTTTTGAGATGTCCAATTGATTCCGTCCGGACTTGTCATGACCAGATTGGTTCCGGCGTTGGCTACCGCCACAAACAGACCGTTGCCATAAGTAACCGAGAGCCAAGCACTTGCATCTGATGCATTTCGCATCGTCCAATTGATTCCATCGGGAGAAGTCATGACCCGGTTAGATCCGATAGCGGCGACAGCTACAAACAAACCATTCCCATAAGTCACGGAGGTCCAGTAGGAATCTTCTGTGACACTTTGCGCCGTCCAATTAACTCCATCGGTTGAGGTCATCACCCGGTTAGTACCCGTACTAGAGACCGCCACGAACAGACCGTTGCCATAAGTGATTGATTGCCACTGATTAGCTTCGGCAGCACTGCGCGCCGTCCATTCTGTTCCCTTGGAAATAATATCTCCCACGACCTCTAACCTGGCACCAGGGATGGCAGTGCCAATACCAACATTGCCAGCACCGTCTACAATCAACGCCTCGTTTCCTCCGCTATTATGAATCGCCAGATAGTCCCCCACCACATTGTAACGGAACCCACCGCGTTCTGTTCCATCCAGAGCAAAGTCATAGTTCACATCATCCTGCCCGGTAAGCGCGTTGATATACGCATTGGCACCATTACTTCCTGGATTGTCAAAAACCGCAATCGCATTTGGATCGCCTACATCTGTGATAACACCCTCGTTCAATCGGACGTGCATTCTAGTTGAAGGTGAGGTCGTCCCAATGCCGACATTGCCAAAAATACTCATCCCGCCTTGATAGATATTATTGGTGGCAATAAGATTCTGTTCTGGTTTGCCGGAAGTCATAACCCGATTGGTGCCATCAATAGAAACCGCCACAAACAAACCATTGCCATAGGCAACTGAGATCCATTCATTTGACTCAGGAATGCTTCGACTGGTCCAATTTACACCATCCGGGGAAGTCATGACCACTCCATCAAAGAGTGCTACCGCCACAAATAATCCGTTGCCATAGGTAACTGATTGCCACCAATGAACCTCGGCTGCCACTCTGGCAGTCCAGGTCACACCATCCGGAGAAGTCATGACGCGATTTGTGCCATCGGAGGAAACTGCCACAAATAGACCGTTGCCATAAGTCACTGCTCGCCACGCATTATTTTCGGCAGCACTTTGAGATGTCCAAGTGATACCATCGGAAGAGGTCATGATCCGATTGGTACCGTCAGCAGAAACTGCTAGGAAAAGACCGTTGCCATAGGTGACGGATGTCCAAGCATTATTTTCGGCAGCACTTTGAGATGTCCAGTTAACGCCATCTGGGGAGGTCATGACCCGGTTGGTACCATCGACGGAAACTGCCACAAATATTCCATTGCCATAGACAATGGAATACCAAGTGTTAGATGCAGCAGCATTCCGAGCCGTCCAATTAATGCCGTCAGGAGAGGTCATGACCTGGTTGGCACCATCATATGAGATTGCCACAAAGAGGCCATTGCCGTAAACAATTGCGTCCCACCCATTCGCATTGGCGGCGCTTTGGGCCGTCCAATTAACGCCATCCGAAGAAGTCATGACCCGGTTAGTGCCATCCTGGGAAACTGCTACAAACAAACCGTTGCCATAGGCCACCGAAGTCCATGCGTTAGCTTCGGCAGCACTGCGCGCCGTCCATTCTGTTCCTTTAGAAATGATATCGCCCACCACTTCCAACTTAGCGCCTGGGGTAGCTGTGCCAATACCGACATTGCCGTTCGCATCGATAGTCATCGCTTCCGTCGCTCCGGCATAAAAACTCTGCGTTAAACCACGCAGTTGCGTGTTCTGCAGGGAGTCGCCAAATTGAGTGAAATCATTCTGACTCCAAAAAACAGTCCGTTCTGCAAGCACGGCAGGAGAGAGGGTGAAAGGAGCCACAGGCGGCGTAAAGCTACTAGTATACACAGCTCGACCTTTGATAATTCTCATTTCATCTATCTGACCCTCAAAGTTTGCTGTACCGCCAGTTATCAAGTCAGCGCCCACATGCCAATCGTTTTGCGAACTAAAATTCATTGAGTTGGTAGCGCTCGCCACCTCATCACCGTCCAGAAAAAGTTTTAGCGAGGTGCCAGACCTTGAAAGAGCTACATGATGCCAATCGGTATCGGTGATAGCCGTGTCAGCCTGCAAAAGAACCGTCGCATTAGTGTGGACATTCAACACACTTCCGCCACCATAGAATTCTATAGAAAAAACAGTGTCGCCATCAGGATTATCACTTCTGTTGGAAAAAAGCGCTTGATCCGGTGGCGAAGCCGTTTTGGTTTTGATAAACATCTCTACTGTAAAATCTCCGGTGCCAAAAACAAAATCAGGACTATTGTCTATATTCAAATATCCATCCACTCCGGTAGTATTGAGCTTGGCAGAGCCAGTGCCGAACACTAATTCATTAGTATCCACAAAGGCATCCCCCATGGCGGTGACAGTGTGCCCCACTTCGTCTGCAAAAACAGTGGAATCTTGAACACCATCAGCATGCAAAAGAAGCTGTGTGTAAGCTGCATACTGTTCTCCGCTTGTGACAATCTGATTGGTTAGCTTTAAGCTGTTAAAATCTCCATTCACTATTGGAGAGGGTACAAATAGCGATCCGTTTTGATAGATATTGCCCCCTGAATCAACAGCGAATTTACTGACATTGCCTAATTGCAAATCCATCAGATACCGGCTGCCTAAAGCTCCCGCCTGAGCGTCAGCTATGTTAAGTTTGAATCCGGTGTAGCCATCATTAGCCGAATTGAGATCAGCAAAGCTGGCCCGAAAATCATAGGCGGCATTATTAGAGCTATCAGTTCGAGTTCCATCGGCGGGAGAACCGAGGGTTACCTGGAATTTATTGTCCAAGAAGAACTCCGCCGAATTACCACTTGTTCCGCCAAGCCAAATATCATTCTCCCCCATCCAAAAATAGGATGCATCATTATTTGTTGTTGTATTCTTTAGCCCCAAACCGAAGGAATCGTTGCCGATGTCCGCATGAGTGTAGTAGCTGCCATTGCCCGGTCTAGCGAAACGCATCTCGTCGCCCATTACATTCAAGACATAGCGCGGGTCATAAGCTCCGCCGATGGTCAGGCCTTGAGAAACAGCAGCGCCCGCTTGAACATAGAGATTGCCATTGCCAGCCTTGGCATCCGTCAAATTCATGACCTTAAATTCTCCGCTACTATAGTCCACCACATAGACATAGCTGCCGTCCGTCACGGCACTAAGTGGTTCCGGCGGCAAATAGGTAATCGACTCTTGAACGGGATTGTTTGGATCAGAGATGTCTACCACCGCCAAATAGCCGTTCCGTATTGGGACATAGAGACTATTGCCAGAGACGGAAATGTTCCACACGTTGGCGTTTTCCGTAGAATAACCGGCCGCCAGACTTGGGCTAGCAGGATTGCCGACATTAAGAATGACTATACCTCGCCAGTCATTGGATAAATAGGCATAACCTTCGGAAACCACCACATTGCTAGAATATAAGCCCCCACCTTCATACGACCCAACTAACACCGGAGCATCCGGAGTGGTGCTATTATTGATATCATAAATTTTAAGGCTGGTGTAATCATCCACGTAGAGATAATCGCCCGAAACATACACATCCGTTGAATAGCTACCCGTGTTAATGGTGTTGACCGGCGCACTCAAAGAGCTTGGATCAGTAACATCAAAAATATCAACATTACCTGACCAGGCATTCGCCACGTAAGCATAGTTTGAAAACAAAGCAATGCTCGTGGCTGCTCCATTGGTAGTCACCTCACTACCCAAGACGGGACTGGCTGGATTGGAAATGTCGACAGAAGTCAGTTTGCCATTTTGGTCTGGGAGCAAGGCGTAATTTCCATACAAAGCCATTCCGGGCACATTGCCCATATTCGTTGTGTAGGATCCAACTACTTGCGGATTTTTAGGATCAGCAATATCCACGATCGTCAAGCCATTTGCCCCGCCAGTGACATAGGCGTATTGACCAGAGAGTAAAATATCATGCGGATTAGCATTGATAGCCACGCTTCCTACCACCGAGCCACCAAACTTTCCGTTGGTCGTGTCACCCACTCCCAAGCTACCAGCAAACAAACCCGTGCCGGTTGAATTAACCTTGAACTGACTGGCGCTGTCAGTTTGCAAGTCCATGAGGTACCGACTGCCATCTGCTCCTGCTTGAGCGTCGGTAACGTTCATCCTGAAAGCAGTATAACCATCTCCGGATGTATTTAGTCCAGAAAAATTGGCGGTATAATTTAAGCCAGCAACTTCTCCCGAACCGCCGGTTGGCGAGTCAACATACATTCCCAACCTGCTACTACCTGAGCCACCAGTGGTGAAACCAGACCAACCATTATCACTAGCTGCTGATTCAAAATAAGATTTTTGTCCCGTACTATTAAGTATCAAGTCTGACATGCCTGATCCGTTTTCATCATTCAGGTCTATTTGTAAATTGTTTCCAGTGAGCCAGAAACGTCCATAATTTGTGCCGGCAGTTTGGAAGTATAAATTCCCTCCGTCGGTTTTCAACGCATAATTCGCATCCGCACTCGTCCCAATCCCCACATTCCCCCCAATTGAGGCATCACCTTGAATGTCGATGTAGCCAGTGTCAGCAGTCGAGTCATCCAGGGCGCTAGCCATGATGGCTTGGGGGACAGAGCCCAGGAGTTTTCTGGGGGTCATTTCTCCATCGGTGGCCACTTCTACTCCCAGGTAGTAGGCGTCAGAAGCAAAGGAGATGCCTGAGACATCGATGGT